>NZ_JACARK010001165.1:0-1371 GCF_013386655.1 Pseudomonas sp. K5002
GCAGTCGCTGTAGGCCGCACGCGTGGCTTCCAGGCCCAGGGGGCTGACGCTGTCGACCATGCCGCAGCGGGCTTGGTTGAAGCGCTCGCGGATCTCGGGATTCTGGATCACCGCGAAGCAGGTCTTCAACCCGGCGACGTTATACGCCTTGCTCGCCGACATCAGGGTGATAGTGCGCTGGGCAATCTCGGGGCTGAGGCTGGCGGTGGGAATATGCCGGCGGCCGTCAAAGCACAGCTCGGCGTGGATTTCATCGGAGACGATCAGCGCACCCTGGTCCAGGCAGGCGCTGGCCACGGCAAACAGTTCCTCACGGGGGAAGACCTTGCCCATCGGGTTGTGCGGGTTGCTCAACAGCAGCGCCCCGGCGCCGGTGAGAGCCTCACGCATCGCCACCAACGGCGTGAGGTACTCGCCTTCGGCGCTCAGCTCAAACGGCACTTCGATCTTCGGCAGGTTCCAGTGGCCGGGCGCCAGGCGGATCGGGCGATAGTTGGGGGTTTGCAACACCACCGGTTGGCCGGGTTGCACAAATGCGTGCAGCGCCATGTTGAAACCGGGTTCGACCCCCGGCAGGAACAGCAGCTCATCCGGCTGTACGCGCCAGGCGTACTTGGCCCACAGGTCGGCGACGATCGCCTCGCGCACGCCATCGCAAGCCACGCTGTAGCCGAGGATCTGCTGACCCAGTCGCTCGTGCAACGCTTGAAGCACGGCCGGTGGGGCAGCGATGTCCATGTCGGCAATCCACATCGGCAGAACGTCTTGCGGGTAACGACTCCACTTGGTGCTGCCGGTGCCGAGGCGGGAGTGGATCGTGTCGAAATCAAAGCTCATGGGTGGCTCGTATCAGGGAGGCGGGCGTAGAAATGGCGCTGATTCTAGCGCCATTAATTTTACGCGCCAGCGCTGATTGCCGCCCGGGCGCCCGCTTGCCGGTCAAATGCCTCGGCCAACTGCGCGTGGGCCTGTTCCAGGCTGCGCTGCACGGCGGCTGCGCCACGCACCATGGCCCCCAGATAGACGAAATCCACCGCGTGAATGCCCACGGTTCCAAGGATCGCCTGCAGGTAGGGCGTGAGGAAGTCGGGCTCGCGGTTTTTTCGCGAACTGCCGGAGCTGACCAGCACAAAGGTGCGCCGGTCCTTGAGCAAGCCGACTTTCTCAAACTGCGGATTCACCGTGAAACTGCGGTGGATGCGCACCACATGGTCGATCCAGCACTTGAGGGCCGCCGGCACCGTGAAATTGTGCACGGGGGTGCAGATGATCAACAGGTCACAGGCTTCCAGCTCGACAATCAGTTGCTCGGAGCGCTCGGTTGCCGGGCCGCTCAGGCCGCCGGGCGTGGTCAGGGCGTTGGCGTATTCC
>NZ_JACARK010001166.1:0-756 GCF_013386655.1 Pseudomonas sp. K5002
GCGCAGTTGACCGCCGTGAAGTGCGAACCGCGCTCCACCACCTGGCGCGGCAGGATCAGCGACAATTGCCGGGAGTTGTCGTGGTAGGTCATGTCACTGGGGCGGCAGGCGTCGATCAGGGCGATGTCACCGCAGCCCAGTTGCGCACGGTTGTCGCCCTGTTCCAGCTGCGCGCTGCCCTGCAACTGGAACACCGCGTAGTAGTGCCCTTCATTGCCCGTACTGACTTCCTTGCTGCTGCGATACAGATGCACCTGGGCCATATCGACCACGCTGAGCTTGATCGCGCCGCTGCGAAACTCGCTCAACTCCCCATAAAACCCCGCGCCCAGGGCCCTGGCATCGAAGCGTCCACAGGCCTGGTTAACCTGCTGTAACCAACGCTCGAACGATTCGTTACGTTGCACCGTTGAACTCATCATGACCGCAAGGCCTCACATTTTTTATTTTTTTGGTCCCAGCAATCTTACGGGTACCGCCGATCAAATATCCAATACCAGACGAGCGGAAACCGCCCGGGAAACACACGCACAAATCTGCCGGTTGGCGGCCTTCTCCTTGGTCGACAGGCAATTGTCACGGTGCTCGGGCACGCCTTCCAGCACCTCGACAATGCAGGTGCCGCAGAGGCCTTCGCGGCACTCGGTGTCGATGTCGCAACCGTGGGCCTGCAATACGTCCACCAGGCTGGTATTCGCCGGTACTTGCAGCACCACGCCGGAGCTGGCCAGCTCCACCTCGAAACCACCGCTGGGC
>NZ_JACARK010001167.1:0-699 GCF_013386655.1 Pseudomonas sp. K5002
CGCCGCGATCATCCGGGCCAAGGCCGCCCTCGACAAACTCGACGTCGCCGAAGGCCTCGCCGAACTCGAAGGCTCCGCCGCCCGCGTCGCCGTAGACGAAAAGCGCATGATCAACTGCCGCGCCGACCTCAACCAACTCGTACCCTTCAAGTACGACTGGGCCTGGCAGAAGTACCTCGACGGCTGCGCCAACCACTGGATGCCGCAAGAGGTCAACATGACCGCCGACATCGCCCTGTGGAAAAACCCGGAAGGCCTGACCGACGACGAGCGTCGCATCGTGATGCGCAACCTCGGCTTCTTCTCCACTGCGGATTCGTTGGTCGCGAACAACCTGGTACTGGCCGTGTACCGCCTGATCACCAACCCGGAGTGCCGCCAGTACATCCTGCGCCAGGCCTTCGAAGAAGCGATCCACACCCACGCCTACCAGTACTGCATCGAATCGCTGGCCATGGATGAAGGCGAGATCTTCAACATGTACCACGAGATTCCATCGGTCGCCAAAAAGGCTGCCTGGGGCTTGAAGTACACCCGTTCGATCTCCGATCCGAAGTTCGAAACCGGTACCGTTGAGACTGACAAAGAGCTGCTGCGCAACCTGGTGGCCTACTACTGCGTACTGGAAGGCATCTTCTTCTACTGCGGCTTTACCCAGATTTTGTCCATGGGCCGTCGCAACAAAATGACCGGCGTGGC
>NZ_JACARK010001168.1:0-2228 GCF_013386655.1 Pseudomonas sp. K5002
GTCGCCTGCATGTGGACGCCGACGCCGCCACCTTGCAGCGCGCCACCGTCGAACGCGACACCCGCGAACAACGCCTGCAAGCCGCCGCCGCGCAACGCCATGAACCGGCGCTGACCCGCGATGGCCATGCCGTCGAAGTGTTCGCCAATATCGGCGAAAGCGCCGGGGTTGCCAGCGCAGTGGAACAGGGTGCCGAAGGCATCGGTCTGTTACGCACCGAACTGATTTTCATGGCCCACAAACAGGCGCCCGACGAAGCCACCCAGGAAGCCGAATACCGCCGCGTGCTCGACGGCCTGGGCGGCCGGCCGCTGGTGGTACGCACCCTTGATGTGGGCGGCGACAAACCGCTGCCGTACTGGCCGATCGCCAAGGAAGAAAACCCCTTCCTCGGCGTGCGCGGCATTCGCCTGACCCTGCAACGCCCGCAGATCATGGAAGCGCAATTGCGCGCACTGTTGCGTTCGGCAGACAACCGTCCACTGCGCATCATGTTCCCGATGGTTGGCAGTGTTGACGAGTGGCGCCAGGCCCGGGACATGACCGAGCGCCTGCGCCTGGAAATCCCGGTGGCCGACCTGCAACTGGGGATCATGATCGAAGTGCCGTCGGCCGCGTTGCTGGCGCCGGTACTGGCCAAGGAAGTGGACTTCTTCAGCGTCGGCACCAACGACCTGACCCAATACACCTTGGCCATCGACCGTGGCCATCCGACGCTGTCGGCCCAGGCTGACGGCCTGCATCCGGCGGTGTTGCAACTGATCGACATCACCGTGCGCGCCGCCCATGCCCATGGCAAATGGGTCGGCGTGTGCGGCGAGCTGGCAGCCGACCCGTTGGCAGTTCCGGTGCTGATCGGCCTGGGAGTGGATGAGCTGAGCGTCTCGGCGCGCAGCATTCCCGAGGTCAAGGCTCGGGTGCGTGAATTCAGTCTGAGCGAGGCCCAGGGCCTGGCACAAAAAGCCCTGGCGGTGGGTTCCCCCGCCGAAGTGCGTGCGCTTGTGGAGGCCGTGTAAATGGCAAGGATTTTAAGCCTGACGCTGAACCCGGCGTTGGACCTGACGGTGCGCCTGGCGCGCCTGGAACCGGGCGAGGTCAATCGCAGCGAAGCGATGATCACCCACGCTGCCGGCAAGGGTGTGAACGTGGCCCAGGTGCTGGCCGACCTTGGTCATCAGGTGACCGTGGGCGGCTTTCTTGGTGAGGACAATCCCCAGGCATTCGAGATGCTGATTGCCCGTCGTGGTTTTACCGATGCGTTTATTCGGGTGCCGGGAGAAACCCGCAGCAATATCAAGATCGCCGAGCAGGATGGGCGGGTCACGGATGTCAATGCGCCGGGCCCGTTGGTCAGCGAGCAGGCGCAACACGCACTGCTTGAGCAACTGGCGCGGATTGCTCCCGGCTACGACGCCGTCGTCGTGGCCGGCAGCCTGCCACGCGGCATCACCCCTCAGTGGTTCCAGGGCCTGCTGCAGCAACTGAAAAACCTCGGCTTGAAAGTCGCCCTGGACACCAGCGGCGAAGCGCTGCGCGCTGGATTGAACGCCGGCCCGTGGCTGGTCAAACCCAATACCGAAGAACTGGCCGATGCCCTTGGTCATTCCACAGATGCCATCCGCCAACTGCATCGGCAAGGTGTTGAGCATGTGGTGGTCTCCGACGGTGCCGCAGGCGTGAGCTGGTACAGCCCGGAAACGGCGCTGCACGCTACCCCGCCCAAGGTAACCGTGGCCAGTACCGTAGGCGCCGGCGACTCGCTGCTGGCCGGGATGCTTCACGGTTTGCTCAGTGGCGATACGCCGGAGCAGACCCTGGGCCGCGCCACCGCCATTGCCGCGATGGCGGTCACGCAGATCGGCTTTGGCATCACCGACGAAGCGCAGCTTGAGACTTTGCAGAGCGGCGTCCACGTGCGCCCGCTGACAGAACAATAAGAGGGTTGGTCATGAAGTTAGCCATTGTTACTGCCTGCCCGAACGGCATGGTCACCAGTGTGCTGTGCGCCCGCTTGCTGGATGCCGCCGCGCAACGCCAGGGCTGGAGCACCAGCGTCGAAGTGGTCGACGTGCAGCATCCGGAACGCCAATTGTCGGCGGCCACCCTTGAAGCCGCCGAGTGGGTATTGCTGGTCAGCAGCACGCCGGTGGACATGCAGCGTTTTGTCGGCAAACGCGTATTCCGCAGCACGCCGGCCCAGGCGTTGCAGGATGTGGACGCGGTGTTGC
>NZ_JACARK010001169.1:0-815 GCF_013386655.1 Pseudomonas sp. K5002
GAGCGTGATGCGCGGATCGTCCAGGCCGACGCCACGGTGAAAGCCGCCGACATCGAAGCGCAATCCCGGGTCGAAGCCGCGCAGATTTATGGCCGTGCCTACGCCGGCAATCCGCAGTTGTACAACCTGCTGCGCTCCCTCGACACCCTTGGCACAGTGGTCACGCCGGGCACCAAGATCATCCTGCGCACTGACGCCGCGCCATTCCGCGCGCTGGTGGATGGACCGAAGGATGTCCAGCCATGAGTGAGCGGGAAAGCCTCGACAGCCCGTGGATCCAGGCTGGACGGCTGACGTTCCTGGCGCTGTATGCGGTGACGGTATTGGCCGCGCTGGCGTGGGCGTTTTCCAACGTGCGCCAGATCGACCCGCAGAACCGTGCCGTGGTGTTGCACTTCGGTGCGCTGGACCGGATCCAGAATGCCGGGCTGCTGCTGGCCTGGCCGCGTCCGTTCGAGCAAGTGGTGCTGTTGCCCGCCGCGGACCGGGTGATTGAGCGCCGGGTGGAAAACCTGCTGCGTTCCGATGCGGCCACCCAAGCCGATCGCGTGGCCAGTTTTGCCACACCGCTGAGCGATGCCCTGGCCGGCTCCGGTTACCTGCTGACCGGCGATGCCGGCGTGGTGCAACTGGATGTGCGGGTCTTCTACAAGGTCACCGAGCCCTACGCGTTTGTGTTGCAGGGCGATCACGTGCTGCCCGCGCTGGATCGACTGGTCACTCGCAGCGCCGTGGTGCTGACTGCGGCGCGGGATCTGGACACGAATCTGGTGGCGCGCCCCGAGTTGATCGGCGCCGACAACCAGGCCGCCGAA
>NZ_JACARK010000118.1:0-14512 GCF_013386655.1 Pseudomonas sp. K5002
CCACAGGCGATACGCGCCCTTCCGCCAGCGGGCGCTTATGGGTACGCGCCATCAGCGCATCGATGCGCCGGTCCACCACATGGTTGACCGCCGCCGCGCCGCCGGCACACAGCGCGATCCCCAGGTTGCCGAAAATCAGCACCGGCCACGGTACCCCGGCGCGGGTGGCGAGGAACATGCCCACCAGCGAGGTGATGAGCATCAGCACCACCACTTTTGGCTTGGTCAGCTCCAGATAGTCACGCCAGATCGCCTGGCTGTGACGCTCGCTGATCAAGGTCGCCATGGCATCTCTCCTTTGATGGTTATGAGGCCCGACACGTGTTTACGCGGGCTGAAGCGCCAGCCGAACGGCAACTGATGTCGCACCCGAACCAGGCTGGTGCGGGCGTGGTAATTGACCAGCACCAGCGTCAGCAGCAACGCCGCGCCGCCGGCGTTATGCGCGACCGCAACCGGCAGCGGCAGGTGGAAGTACACGTTGCTCAGGCCCAGGCAGAGTTGCGCCGCCAGGGCGATCAGCAACAGGCCCGCTAGGCGGGTCATGCCGACCACCTTGAGCTGCCAGGCCAGGCCCAGCAACACGACAGTGACCAGCAGCGCGCCAATCCGGTGGGTGAGGTGAATCGCCGTGCGCGCATCACTGTCCAGTTGCCCGCCGAGGTAATTGGGGCCGATATGCTGGGTCAGGTGAAAGCCATTGGCGAAATCCGCCGCCGGCCACCATTGCCCGTGACAGGTCGGCAGGTCGATACACGCCACGGCTGCGTAGTTGGAGCTGACCCATCCACCCAGCGCGATCTGGCCGATCACCAGCACCAGCCCGGCCGTGGCCCAATACTGCAAACGCCTGGGCACAATCAGCGCCGGCAATACGCCGGACAATCGCAGCGTCAGCAAGAACAGCAGGCTCAACGTCGCAAACCCGCCCAATAAATGCCCGGTGACCACTTGCGGCCAGAGCTTCAGCGTCACCGTCCACATGCCAAACGCTGCCTGGGCGAACACCACCGCCAACAGGAACAACGGCAGCTTCAACGGCTGGCCCGGATGATGCCGATGGGTCCAGGCGCGCGCCGCCAGCAGCACGATCAACAGCCCGAGGGTGCCGGCGAAGTAACGATGGGTCATCTCGTTCCAGCCCTTGTCCGCCTCGACCGGCGTGTCCGGGTAATGCAGTTCGGCATGGGCCAGCTGGGCTTCGCTTTTCGGCACGCTGATAAAGCCATAGCAACCCGGCCAGTCCGGGCAACCAAGACCCGCGTGGGTGAGGCGGGTATAGGCGCCCAGCAGCACCACGATCAGGGCCAGCAGGGTGGCAAACAGCGCGAGGCGAAATCCAGGTTTGGCCATGACGGTGTCCTTATCCGATGTTCGACAGTTTCAGCAGCAGGCGCAGGTCGTTGAGCAGGTCCTTGCCCTTGACCCGGGCGTCGTAGCGCAGCACCAGGTTGCCGTGGGGGTCGACGATCCACAGCTGGGCATCGCCGCTGCCTTGGGCGGCGGCGTCTTTGTTGAAGGTCGACAGGTCCAGGGAATAGCGTTGCAGTTGCGGGTATTCGGCCTTGAGTTTGGCGTCATACGCGGTGCTGACCGGCTGCGCACTGGCCAGGGCGTGGCTGGCGCGGGAGGCATCACGGCCCAGGCCGATCTGGAGTTGGCGTGCGAGGTACACCAGTTGCTGGCAGTCGGCGGCGCAGGCGGTGGGCGCGGTGACCAGCAGTTGCCAGCGGTCTTCGTCAGCCTGCACGCCAATGTCGGCACGGGTCTGGCCATTGCCGATCATCTCGCCGTGGTAGCTGCGGCTGTCCGGCACCCAGAACTGCAGCTTGTACATGAAGGTGGCGAGCACCATCGGGCCGACCACCATCAGCAGGATCAGGATCAGTTGCCAGCGGCCCTTGCGCCGATTGGGCGCTGCCGGCGTGTCAGACATGTTGAGTGGATTCATGGCCGCTCCCATGGCGCTTCTCCTTTTTTGTGTTGTGCCATCCGAGGTAGAGGTAAAGGCCGAACAGCGCCACCGCCATGGCGAACCACTGCACGGCATAGCCCAGGTGTTTTTCCGGGCCCATGGCGACCACGGGCCAGCTGGTTTCGTAGGTGGCCGGGCCCGCTTCAGCCCGCACTTCATGGGCGAATCCGCTGCGACCCAACTCAGCCCACAACGCCTCGGGATGCAGCGCGGTCAGCAATCGTGGCCACTGTGCGCCCGCCGGATCGGCGTGCAGCTGGAAGGTCTCGCCAGGCGCCACATAGACCCAGGCGTCGAGATTCAGCAGTTGTTCGGGAGTGGTGAAAACCGGCGGTGCACGCCGGTCCGGCCAGGGCAGCCAGCCACGATTGAGCAACAGCCACTGGCCGCTGGCCTGATCATGGAAAGGTTGCAGTAGCTCCACACCGACCTTGCCGTCGCGAAAGCGGTTATCCAGCAACACGCTGTGCTCGGCATCGAACTGCCCGCGCAAATGCACACGACGGAACGCCGGATCTTCGGTGGCCTGCAGTTGCGTACTGCTCATGGGCTCGGCAGCGCGGCGCTCGGCGTAAGTGTCCAGCAGCGCCTGTTTTTCGTGACCGCGAGACAGCTGCCAAAAGCCGAGAAATACCAGTAACGGCAGCAGCACGAGTACCACCAGCGTCGGCGCAATACCGGGGCGAAAGGGTTTCATGGCATTGCCGCAGAGGTCGGTGCTGCGCTGGCTATACTGAATCTCATTGCTCGCCCCCTCCAAAAAAGAGCCCCGGAGCCCACCATGCTCAAAGCAGCCATTGCCCTGATGCTGATTGCTACCGTCGTGAGCCTGTTCAGTGGCTTGTTCTTCCTGGTCAAGGACGAGGGCAACTCCAACCGCCTCGTCACTGCCTTGACCGTGCGTGTGGTGCTGGCCGTGATCACCCTGGGGTTGATCACCTGGGGTTTCTTCAGCGGCCAGCTGGTATCTCATGCGCCCTGGTGAAACACCTCAAAGCACGTAAACGAAGAAAAACAGCCCGATCCACACCACGTCCACAAAGTGCCAATACCAACTGGCCGCCTCGAACCCGAACTGGTGTTCGTTGTTGAAATGCCCCTTCAGGATGCGCATCAGCATCACAAACAAAATGATCGTGCCGATGGTCACGTGGGCACCGTGGAAGCCGGTGAGCATGAAGAAGGTCGCGCCGTACACGCCGGAACCCAGGGTCAGGCCCAACTCCTTATAGGCATGGATGTATTCCTCGGCCTGGAACCCGAGAAACGCCCAACCCAGCAACACGGTGATCGCCAGCCAGATCTTCAGTGCGCCGCGATGGCCTTTGCGCAAGGCATGGTGGGCGATAGTGATGGTCACGCTGGAGCTGACCAGCAAGATCGTGTTGATCAGCGGCAAGCCCCACGGGCTGATGGTGCCCTTGGGCGCCGGAAACATTTTCGGGTCGGGATTGTTCAGCAGCGGCCAGGCAAATTCGAAGTTCGGCCACAGCATGTGCGCGATGCCCTTGTGGCCTTCGCCCGCCAACCACGGCGCCGACATGTGCCGCACATAAAACAGCGCACCGAAAAAAGCGATGAAGAACATCACTTCGGAAAAGATGAACCAGGTCATGCCCCAGCGAAAGGAGCGGTCCATCTGCGAACTGTACAAACCGGCGCGACTTTCCTTGATCACCGCGCCGAACCAGCCAAACATCATGTAGGCCAGCAGCAAGCCACCGACGAAAAAGATCAGCGGGCCGTGGGATTCCGGGCGTGCGGCCTTCAAATCGTTGAACCAGGTCGCCAATCCGAACACCGTGATCAGCATCCCCAACGTAGCAATTATTGGCCATTTGCTTTGCGCTGGTACGTAGTACGTATCATGAGTCGACATGTATTCGTTCTCCTAATCGAGCCCGCAAGCAACGCCTAGCCGCCGGTATGGACAGCCACGGGCGGTTGGCGCGCGGTGATATCGAACAGCGTGTACGCCAGGGTCAAATGCTTCACATCCTTGGGCATGTCGCGGTCGACAATGAAGCGCACCGGCATCTCTATGCGCTGACCTGGCTGTAGCACTTGCTGGGTGAAGCAAAAACACTCGGTCTTGTGGAAGTACATCGCCGCCTCGGCCGGCGAAATGCTCGGCACCGCCTGGGCGGTCATCGGCTTATCGGTGGGGTTGTAGGCCACGAACAGCATCTCGGTGACTGCGCCGGGATTGACCACCACCTCGTCGGCCTTGGAGTGGAATTCCCAGACCATATCGATGGCATTGGTGGACAGGAACTGCACCCGCACCTGCCGCGTCGGGTCCACCACCTGCTCGCCTTCGTACTGCCCGGCGGTCTTGCCATTGATGCCGAACGCCTTGCACATCACGTCGTAGATCGGCACCAGGGCAAACCCGAAGGCGAACATCGCCACCACCAGGATCAGCAGGCGCGTGACCAGGCGCTTGATAGGCACGGACTCAAGCATGGCGGCCACCTGCGAATGAATGTTCTGCGAATGGCCTTTCTGTGGGCGCTGGCTTGCCTGCGATGCTGGCAACTCGGTCTTTCAGGTACACCGAAGTGATGCCATCGCAGGCAAGCCAGCTCCCACAGGATAGGGAGGTGTTCATTTGACCTCCGGTGGCGTGGTGAAGGTGTGGTACGGCGCGGGCGAAGGAATGCTCCACTCCAGCCCTTCGGCGCCATCCCACGGCTTGGCCGGCGCAGGCGGGCCGCCACGGATGCACTTGATGACGATGAACAGGAAGAAGATCTGCGTCGCGCCAAAGGTGAAGGCACCGATGGAGGAGACCATGTTGAAGTCGGCGAACTGCAGGTTGTAGTCCGGCACCCGACGCGGCATGCCGGCAAGCCCTACGAAGTGCATCGGGAAGAACGCCATGTTCATCCCCACGAACGACAGCCAGAAGTGCAGCTTGCCCAGGGTTTCGTCGTACATGTGGCCGGTCCATTTCGGCAGCCAGTAGTAGGCCGAGGCGAAGATCCCGAAGATCGCCCCAGGCACCAGTACGTAATGGAAGTGCGCCACCACGAAGTAGGTGTCGTGGTACTGGAAATCCGCCGGGGCGATGGCCAGCATCAGCCCGGAGAAACCGCCGATGGTGAACAGAATCACGAAGGCCACCGCGAACAGCATCGGCGTCTCGAAGGTCAGCGAGCCTTGCCACATGGTGCTGACCCAGTTGAACACTTTCACGCCCGTGGGCACCGCGATCAGCAGCGTGGCGTACATGAAGAACAGCTCGCCCACCAGCGGGATGCCCACCACGAACATGTGGTGCGCCCACACGATGAACGACAGGAACGCGATGCTCGCCGTGGCGTACACCATCGAGGTGTAGCCGAACAGCGGCTTGCGCGAGAAGGTCGGGATGATCGAGCTGACGGCACCGAACGCCGGCAGGATCATGATGTACACCTCGGGGTGGCCGAAGAACCAGAACACATGCTGGAACAGCACGGGGTCACCACCACCGGCGGCACTGAAGAAGCTGGTGCCGAAGTGGATGTCCATCAGCATCATGGTCACGCAGCCCGCCAGCACCGGCATCACCGCGATCAGCAGGAAGGCTGTGATCAGCCAGGTCCAGACGAACAGCGGCATTTTCATCAACGTCATGCCGGGAGCGCGCAGGTTGAGGATGGTGGCGATGACGTTGATCGCGCCCATGATCGAACTGATGCCCATCAAGTGGATGGCGAAGATGAAGAACGTCACGCTTTCCGGCGCGTAGGTGGTGGAGAGCGGGGCGTAGAAGGTCCAGCCGAAGTTCGGCCCGCCGCCGGGCATGAACAGGGTGGAAACCAGCATCAGGAACGCCGCCGGCAACAGCCAGAAACTGAAGTTGTTCATGCGCGGCAGGGCCATGTCGGGCGCGCCGATCATCAACGGGATCATCCAGTTGGCCAGGCCGACAAACGCTGGCATCACCGCACCGAACACCATCACCAGGCCGTGCATGGTGGTCATCTGATTGAAGAACGCCGGCTCCACGATCTGCAAGCCCGGCTGGAACAGCTCGGCGCGGATCACCATGGCGAACGAGCCGCCAAGCAGGAACATGGCAAAGCTGAACCACAGGTACATGGTCCCGATGTCTTTGTGGTTGGTGGTCAGTACCCAACGCATCAGGCCCTTGGCGGGGCCGTGAGCGTGGTCACCGGCATGACCGTGGTCATCGATCACAGCGCTCATGGCCTTTCTCCTGCGAACGAGTGGGCGGGACGGTTCAGGGAATATGCAATGAAGGAAGTCATTTGCTTTCCGCCTGTTTCAGAGCCAGCACGTCTTTAGGCGTGACCATGTCGCCTTTGTTGTTGCCCCAGGCGTTACGTTCATAGGTCACGACCGCCGCGATATCGACTTCCGACAGTTGCTTGCCGAACGCCGCCATGGCGGTGCCGGGCTTGCCGAAGTACACGCGGTGCAGGTGGTCTTCCTTGGGCCCGGTGGCAATAGGTGAGCCCTTGAGCGCCGGGAACATCGGCGGCAGGCCCTGGCCTTCGGCCTGGTGACAGGCGACGCAGGTGGTGTGGTAGATCTTGTCGCCACGGGCCACCAGCTCATCCAGGGTCCATTCCTTGGAGGTCAGCTCCTTGAGCTTGGCGGCCTCTTCCTTACGCTCGCCGAGCCAGGTGTCGTAGTCGGCCTTGGATTTGACCTCCACCACGATCGGCATGAAGCCGTGGTCCTTGCCGCACAGTTCGGCGCACTGGCCGCGATAGATGCCGGGCTTTTCGATGCGGGTCCAGGCCTCGTTGACGAAGCCGGGAATCGCATCACGCTTCACCGCAAACGCCGGCACCCACCAGGAGTGAATCACGTCCGCAGCGGTCACCAGGAAACGCACCTTGGCACCCACCGGCAGCACCAGCGGCTGGTCGACTTCCAACAGGTAATGCTCGCCTTTGACGGCCTGGTTATGGATCTGCTCGGCGGGCGTGGCCAGGTTGCTGAAGAACTCGACATCCTGGCCCAGGTATTTGTAATGCCACTTCCATTGGTAGCCGGTGACCTGGATATCGATATCCGACTCAGTGCTGTCGTAGATGTTGATCAGCGTCTTGGTGGCCGGAATGGCCATCGCCACCAGGATCAGCAAGGGCACCACGGTCCAGAGAATCTCCACCGTCGTACTCTCGTGGAACTTGGCTGCCACCTGTCCCGTGGAGCGCCGGTGAACGATCATCGACCAGAACATCGCGCCAAACACGACGATGCCAATCGCCACACAAATCCAGAAAATGGTCATGTGCAGGTCAAACACGGCGTGACTGACTTCAGTGGCCCCTGGCGCCATATTCGTTGTCCAGGCGGCCTGCGCCTGGCCGAATACTGACCACAACAGGAGGCCCATCCAAACATGTGGATGTCGCGTCATTGCGGGTTCCCCTTATCATTCTTGTTATCCCGCCGGTTTGCACCTGCGGCCAAGGGAGCGGCTTCCATACTGCTTACAACCGCCAGGCCTTGCCTGCTCATGCAGTCGGGCGTCATCAGCTAATTGCGTACAAAATCGAGTATAGACAGCGACCGCCACCCCGCAATGTGATCGGGCAAATGAACGAAAATGAGGAAACGGACCACACAACAGGACCGGTGGCGCGCGTTATCCGACGAACGATGGCAATTTGATATAACGCCAGCGCATAACCATGAAATAATTATGACAAATGCGTCTTAGGCTCTCGTATAAACGAGCTACCTTATGCTCTCCCTATTTCCTACGCCTGCATCACTGGAGCTTTCATGAACACCGCCGCATTGCGCGAGCAGATTTCCCGTGCCCATCAACACGAATCCAGCACTGGCCAGCTTGCTCAGCAGCTGGAAGTCCAGTTACCGCACCTGCACCCGGCGATTTCCGTGCCTGACGTCGACGCCAAGGGCGTGATGACGCGTTTTGTAAGCGCCTACATCGACCAGGTCCCCGATCTGCTGGACGCGGCCAACGATGTCGCCCGCGAAGCCGGTATTGAAAGCCAGATCAAACCGGTGCTGAAAATCGCCGAGCATTTCTTCCTGCAGCCGCCGGCGATCCTGGCCGGGCATGAAGGCCTGGACGGTTTGCTGGATGAGGCTTACCTGGCGCATCGCCTGGTGGAAGAGGTCAACGATCTGTATATCAAGCACTTCGGCCAGCCGTTGATTCCGCTGGATACCACTGTGGCGAACGTGATTGCCCACCAATTGATCGGCGAGGCGTTTGCCAATCAGCTGGATGAGGCGGTGCACCACGCGGTGGATGAGATGCTTAACGAGGAGAGTTTTGCGCTGGAGTCGGTCGAAGCCTACCGCGACAAGCTCAAGAGCCCGGACACGGAAGCGGCGTGGAAGCGCTGGCCGTGCCTGTCGCGGCAGTTGGGCGTGGGTCTTGAGCTGGACCAGCCAGCTTAGATTTGCCGGCTTGCAAAGATCCAATGTGGGAGCGGGCTTGCTCGCGAAAGCGGTGTATCAGAAACACATTCAGTGACTGACACTGCGCCTTCGCGAGCAAGCCCGCTCCCACATTTTGATCCGGTTTCGTCAGCCAACAGACGGCGCCGAGCCTATTCCGGTCGTCGTTCTTACCCGTCCCTCCAACCTGCGCTTCAACCCCCGCGCCTCGATCATCAGCTTCGAGCCCTTGGCCGCATTGGCCCGACCCCATTCCTCCAATAGTTCAAGGCAGGAGTGGTCGATATAACTCAGGTTACTGAGTGGCACATGCAAGGTGGTCCCGGCGGGCACCGTCGACAGCACCTGGGTCAATGCAGGCACCTTGAGAAAGGTCCCGGCCCCCGTCAATCGCAGCTCCATCTCGCCCTCCTGCGGCAGGTCGATCAGGCTTATCTTCAAGCGTGAGGCCTTGAACGCCAGCTTCACCAGCGTCAACCCGAAGCCCACCAACACACCCGTCAGCAGGTCGGTAAAGATGATCGCCAGCGCCGTCGCCGCGTAGGTAAACATCGGCATTCGCCCGTAGCGCGCCAGGCCACGAAACGCCTTCATGTCCACGAGCTTGATCCCGGTGTACACCAGCACACCCGCCAGGCTTGCCACCGGAATGCTTTGCAGCACACTGGACAGCAACAGCACGAACGCCAGCAGCCACAAGCCGTGGAACATCGCCGACAAACGCGTGGTAGCGCCGGCCTGGACGTTGGCCGAACTGCGCACGATCACACCGGTCATCGGCAGGGCGCCGACCAGGCCACACAGCATGTTGCCCACGCCTTGTGCCGACAATTCCTTGTCGAAGTCGGAACGCTGGCCACTGTGCATACGGTCGACTGCCGCCGCCGAAAGCAGCGTTTCAGCGCTGGCGATAAATGCCACGGCGAAGGCCGCGATCAACAGATTGGGATCCGCCAGGTTCAGCAGGTCGCTGGGGCGCAGCCAATCGATGGCATCCGCGAGATTTTCCGGCACCTCCACCCGCTTGACCTGCAACGCCAGCACCAGGCTGGTGACTGTCGCCAAACCCACGCCGAGCAGGGCGCCGGGGACGAAGCGCAGCTTTTGCGGGCGGAACTTGTCCCACAGCCACATCACCATAATCGTCGACAGCCCGAGCAAACCGGCCTGCCAGCCGAGCCCGCCGCCCAATGTGGGGATCGCCTGGATCAGTGCCGCAGGGAAGCCGGCGAGGTTATCCAGCCCCGAGGGCTTTGGCACACCGTCGAGCATCACGTGTACTTGCGACAGGACAATCAGCACCCCGATCCCTGCCAGCATCCCGTACACCACTGCAGGCGCAGTCACGCGGAACCAGCAGCCCAGGCGCAAACGCCCGGCCACCAATTGCAGGAAGCCCGCCAGCAACAGGATCGGCCCGAGCATGGCCATGCCATGCTGGCGAACCAGTTCAAACACCAACACCGCCAAACCTGCCGCCGGACCGCTGACTTGCAACGGCGACCCCGCCAGCCAACCGACCACCAGGCCACCGATGATCCCGGTGATCAAGCCTTTGGCCGGAGGCATTCCGGACGCGATGGCGATCCCCATGCACAGCGGCAGGGCGACCAGAAACACAACCACGGAAGCCAGCAGCTCCCGTGGCAGCACAGCTTTCAATTGAGCAGCACGCATGATGACTCTCCCGAGGCATTCGCCGGGCGTGGCAAGGCCTGGCTGCTCGAATGGCAGCCATCGCGTTACCCGACAGGGGATTGTTTTAGAAGCGCGCTTTAGGCGTCGCGGATGGAATCGGCTGGGTACCGTTCAAGGGCAGGAACGCTGCCTGATCCGCATCGTAGGCCCTGATTTCGCTGGTCTCGATGTCGTAGACCCAGCCATGGATAAACAAATGCCCGTTGGCCATGCGCGAGGCCACGGAGGGATGAGTGCGCAGGTGCTGCAGTTGGGCGATCACGTTTTCTTCGGTCAGCACGTGCATGCTTTCGTGTTCGTTGGCGCAATCGCAGTTGTCCTGGACCATGGTCTTGGCAACCTCGGCGTGGCGCAGCCAGGCCTTTACCGTGGGCATTTTTTCCAGGCTTTGGGGGTTGAGCACCGCGCGCATGGCGCCGCAGTCGGAGTGGCCGCAAATGATGATGTGCTGCACACCAAGGGCCAGTACCGCGTACTCGATAGCCGTTGAAACACCGCCGTTCATCTGCCCATAAGGCGGCACGACGTTACCGACGTTACGGGTCACGAACAAATCCCCAGGGGAGCTATGGGTGATCAGCTCGGGAACGATGCGCGAGTCGGCGCAGGTAATGAACATCGCCCGCGGGCTCTGGGCCGTGGCGAGTTTTTTGAAGAGCTCTTCCTGCTGGGGGAAGATCTCGTTATGGAAATGCAAAAAGCCTTCAACGATGTGCTGCAGCGCTGCATCGGCGGATTCCGCCTCGTGAGGGGCTGAAGCCGACGCAGCCAACGGCTGTTTATCCTTGTCACTCATAATTCATCCTCTTGGTTGGAGCAGGGGAGTTTTCCAGTGCGGCCGACGCCCAAACTGAAGCGCCGACTCATTAGTCACTCGATGAACAAGGTACCCGCCGAAACTTAACTCAAACTGAATGAGCCGCTCTAGATCGGGGCTTTCAGTGATATCAAAACGCGACTATTCCTACAGAAAAGTACGCTTATCCAGCAGTTTACAATAATGCCATCTGTCTGCCCGGCGGACAAAACGCCGTGCAATCCAGATTAAACCCTTCCCGCCGGTTGAGCCCCAATCGTTTGATCGCCTTGGCGAAACGTTGCGCCAGCAAATCGGCAAACGGCCCTTCGCCACGCATGCGTACACCGAAGCGGCTGTCGTAGACCTCACCGCCACGCACCTGCCGCACCAGGCTCATCACATGGGCCGCGCGCTGCGGGTAATGGGCCGCCAGCCATTCCTCAAACAGCGGCGCCACCTCCAGAGGCAAACGCAGCATCATGTACGCCGCGCTTTGTGCCCCCGCGGCATGAGCTTCGGCCAGCAGGCTTTCCAGCTCGCTGTCGTTGATCATCGGGATCATCGGCGAACACAGCACGCCCACCGGGATCCCCGCCTCACGCATCACCCGGATCGCCCGCAGCCGGGCCTTGGGTGCAGCCGTGCGCGGTTCGAGGATGCGCTTGAGTTCATCGTCCAGGCTGGTGAGGCTGATCATCACCGCCACCAGCCGCTGCTGCGCCAGCGCTGTCAGCAGGTCGAGGTCCCGCAGGATCAGCGAGCCCTTGGTAATGATCGTCACCGGATGACGGTAGCGCAGCAGCACTTCGAGGGTTTGCCGGGTGATCTTGTACTCGCGCTCGATGGGCTGGTACGGGTCGGTGTTGGAGCCCAGGTTGATCGGCGCGCAGGTGTAGCCCGGTTTCGACAGTTGCTGCTCAAGCACGTCGGCGGCGTTGGTCTTGGCGATCAGCTTGGTTTCGAAGTCCAGCCCCGGCGACAGGTCCCAATACGCGTGGCTGGGCCGCGCATAGCAGTAGATACAACCATGCTCGCAGCCGCGATACGGGTTGATCGCCCGGTCAAACGGGATATCCGGCGAGCTGTTGCGGGTAATGATGGTTTTCGCGGTTTCGATACGGACTTCGGTGCCCTGGGTCTGTGGCACTTCCTGATACCAACCGTCGTCTTCCGCCACGCTGACGGTGGGCGCAAAACGGTTGTGCAGGTTGGTGGCCGTGCCGCGCCCGCGAGGCGGCAAAGGGACATTCATAGTCAGACCTCATAAACTGTATCCATATACAGTATTCGAGAAGATCGCTTTTCACCAGCACCACTGGGCGGCGCGGTCTAGCATCGACCTTCGCACGAACGGAATGACACCTTCCTACATGTAACCAAACAAGAAATAAATCGCGACATATGTGACATGGATAAAGTTATTAACACATCGCTATGATCACAACTTAACTCATTACCACCTACAGGATATTTATGTCTCAGGATGAACTACGCTTTACATGCGAAGACTTTGAAAAAGATAACAGCCCGGAAGTATTAATGGAGCGCTTTACCGACGGTAAACTGTCCTACGCCATGTATGCCTCTTCCTCCAACAGGGACGGGCACTACGACACCACTTCCTCCACCACCGACCTGGATAACGACGGCGACTTCGATGAACAGGACAAGACCATCTTCCTGAACATGGCGAATAGCTTTGTAAAAACCTGCGCCCCTCGATAATTAATCGGCTAGTTGCCAGGCTTATATATAAAACTATAAACCTGGCAACTGACACTACTTCTCTGAAGTTTGATCAGCTTCGGTAGTTACTGCATCTTTTCGCAAGTCTTTCACTTGCGAAGCCTTTACAGTCTCTCCCTTATTACCCCAACTGTCCCGAACGAAACTGACGACATCCGCCACTTCCTGATCCGACAGCCGCCAGGCAAACGCCGGCATGGTGAAGGTCGAAGGTGCCGTATGCGTCGCCGGCAACGTGCCGCCGTTCAACACGATGTTGATCAGCGACGTCGCATCCGCCGTCTGCAATACCGGGTTGCCCGCCAGCGCCGGGAACACGCGGGTGTAGCCGTGGCCGTCGGTACGGTGGCACGCCGCGCAGTTGTCGATGTACACCGAGGCCCCCGGCTTGCTGTCATCACCCTTCCACAGCGCATCGGCGACCTGCTTGTCGTATTGGTGCGGCTGATCCTTGGGATCCACCGCCGGCAAGCTCTTGAGGTAACGGGCGATAGCCGTCAGATCCTCTTCCGACATGTACTGCATGCTGTGGACCACAACGTCGCTCATGCCGCCAAACACCGCGCTGCGATCACTGCGCCCGGTCTTGAGGAATTGCACCAGTTGGTCTTCGCTCCAGCTACCCAGGCCGTCCTTGTGGTCGCCCCGCAGGCTTTTGGCAATCCAGCCTTCCAGCGGCGCACTGCCGGACAGGAAAGCGCTGCCATCCGACGCACTCAGGGATTTTTCCTGCATGGTCAGGGCCCGTGGTGTGTGGCAAGCGCCGCAGTGGCCGAGGCCTTCCACCAGATACGCGCCACGGCTGATCACCGGATCGGCGCCCGCCTGGGCCTTGTATTCCTCGACCTTGGGCGCAAACATCCAGCGCCATCCGGCCAACGGCCAGCGCATGCTCAACGGCCAGGGAATGTCGCTGTCCTTGTTCACCTGCGCCACCGGCTCCACGCCCTTCATGAAGTACGCGTACAGCGCCTGCATGTCGCTTTCGCTGACCCGCGCGTAAGACGGGTAGGGCATCGCCGGGTAAAGCGTACTACCGTTCTTGGCGACGCCATGGCGCACGGCCTGGTCGAAGTCTTCGAAGCTGTAGTCGCCCAGGCCGGTTTTATCCGGGGTGATGTTGGTGGAGTAGATGGTGCCGATCGGGGTTTCCATCGGCAGGCCACCGGCGAACGGTTTGCCGCCCTTGGCGGTGTGGCAGGCCACGCAGTCACCGGCGCGCGCCAGGTATTCACCCTGTTTGACCAGATCGGTTTCAGCCGCACTCACCGAGCAGCTGCTGAACAAAGCCAGGGACGCGATAACAAATGCTTTCATGGTCATCGCTCCTTATGCCTGAACCAGTGGGCCGGGGTTTTTCAGGTACTGCTCGCGAATTGCCCGCGCCGACCAGTAGGTCAGCGCCGCCACCAGGCCCGTAGGGTTGTAGCCCAAGCCTTGTGGGAACGCGGAAGCGCCCGGGACAAACACGTTGTGTACGTCCCAGCACTGCAGGTAGCGGTTCAAGGCACTGGTTTTCGGGTCGGTGCCCATGATCGCGCCACCGTTGAGGTGGGTGGTCTGGTAAGACGCGGTGTTGAAGTGCTCGCCCACCTTTTTGCCCAGCAAGGCAATCGCCTTGGGGTTCATCGCTTCGGCGATCTTGCTCATTTTTTCGACCATGAAGCGGTTCATCTTGATGTCGTTTTCCTGCCAGTCGAAGGTCATGCGCAGCAGCGGCAGGCCGTAGGCATCGCGGTAAACCGGGTCCAGGTCGAGGTAGTTGCCACGGTAGGATTGGTGGGCGCCATGGGCATCCATCGACACCTGGTGGGTGTAGTAATCAGCCGTGGCGCGCTTCCACGCGCTGCCCCAGGCCGGCGTGCCCGGCGGGTTGGAGGTACCCGCAATCGGCC
>NZ_JACARK010001170.1:0-1173 GCF_013386655.1 Pseudomonas sp. K5002
CCGTGCGCCGCAAGTGGCCTACGACGGGCCGGGCACTGCGGCCGACGGCCTGCGCACCTCGGATAACTTCGACATGTTCTCCGGCGCCCCCGACCGCTACGACTGGAAGCTGGTGGGCAAGAAGGAGATGTACATTCCCTACAACAGCTACAAGCTCGACTCGCCGACCCTCAAGTACGACGACATCATCAAGGCCGGCCACATCAACCAGGATTTGACCCGCTACGAGCTGCACCGGGTCTGGGAAGTGATCGGCACGGTCAAGCCGAGCGAACGGCACATCTACGCCAAGCGCCACATGTACATCGACGAAGACAGCTGGCAGGTGGCGCTGGTGGACCACTACGACGGCCGCGGCCAGCTGTGGCGTGTTGCTGAAGGTCACGCGCAGTTCTACTACGACCATCAGGTGCCGGCCTACACCGTCGAAACCCTGTACGACATCATCGCCGGGCGCTACATCGCCCTGGGCATGAAGAACGAAGAGAAGAGCAGCTTTGTGTTCGGCTTTGCGGCCAAGGCGGCCGACTACACGCCGGCAGCATTGCGCTCGGAAGGCGTGCGCTAAAACGTGATTGAAGTGCGATCAAACTGTGGGAGCGGGNNCCCGCTCCCACATTTACGGTGTTCCACCTTTAGAACGAGTGCCGGGTGGCCTTTTGGCTCCCGGCTTTTTTATGCCCGCCAATCAGCCTGCTGAATACTCCTCAACAACCGCCAGCCACAGGACTAGGGTAGGGCGCACGCCGCCTAATAATAAAAAACAGGGACGCAGTAATGACCGCCATGACCCGTTGTCTGGATCGTCCTGGATTCATGCCACGCTTGTCTCCCCATCATCTGTTGCGCCCGCGCCTGGCCGTGCCGCTGCTCAACGCCACGGCACGGGTGAAGTTGCTCTGCGCCCCGGCCGGCAGTGGCAAGAGTGCATTGCTCGCCGAGTGCGCGTTGCAGGCGCCTTCGCAGTGCCAGGTGTACTGGTTGCCGCTGAATGGCGTGGCCTCGGATTTGTGTCAGCGCCTGGCGCAAAGCCTTGGCCTCGACTTTGTTGATGAGCCCACGTTGCTGCTGGCCCTGAACCGCTGGCAAGCGCCGGCCTGGTTGTTTCTCGATGACTTCTGCCGCGTGCCGGCGCCTGAACTGGATGGGTTGCTTGACCGCATTCTGGCCGCC
>NZ_JACARK010001171.1:0-3635 GCF_013386655.1 Pseudomonas sp. K5002
CAGGGTTTCGGCCTGTTCGATGTGCCGACAGGCCTCTGCCACGAGTTGCGCATGGCGTGCGGCCACCTGGGTCTGGTCCCCCGACGCGCGCTTGTTGGGCCGGTATCCCGCCGCTTCAGCCTGTTGCGGGGTGTCGAAGAACTCGACGTTCTCCGGGCGCGGGCGCCGTGCGGAACTGCTGGGGCGACAGTACACACCGGTGGTTTTCACACCATAGACGAAGGTCAAGTCGGCCTTGGCGTCTCGGGCGACAATCGCGGCCCAGCGGGGGTCTTGTTCGGTGGCGTGGCGCGCGGTCATGGTGGTGGCTCCTGGTTGAAGAATGCCAGGTTAGTCCCGTGGGGCATTCCCATCACTCCGATGCTTGCGGTCAAATTCATCCGGCCGTGCGAAACGTCAGGTTGATGCGCTGCGGCCCCATGACCGGATGCGTGCCGGGCTTGATCGGCATCACGCCGTGAAAGCGCAGGCGGTCCACGCCGCCCCATACCACTACGTCGCCATGGAACAGCGAGACTTTTTGCGTCTTGTCGCTGCGCTCATGGCCGCCGAACAGGAAGATCGCCGGTAAACCCAATGACACGGAGACCACCGGGGCCGCATAGCGACGCTCGTTCTTGTCCTGGTGCAGGGACATTTTCGCGCCTGGCACATAGCGGTTGATCAGACAGGCATCCGGCTCGAAATCGTCGAAACCTGCATCTGCTGCCGCCATCACGGCCAGTTCGCGCAATGCGGCCGGCAGGGCTGGCCAGGGTTGTTGGTTATTCGGGTCAATCGGGGAGTAGCGATAACCGGTCGAGTCGGTCGTCCAGCCCAATTCACCGCAACTGCTTAACGCCGCCGACATGGTAAAACCACCGGGCGTGACCATTTGCCGGAAGGGCGATTGAGCCAATACCCGTCGCAGTTCCGGTAGCAAACG
Organism: Pseudomonas sp. K5002; assembly: GCF_013386655.1. Classification (NCBI taxonomy): domain Bacteria; kingdom Pseudomonadati; phylum Pseudomonadota; class Gammaproteobacteria; order Pseudomonadales; family Pseudomonadaceae; genus Pseudomonas; species Pseudomonas sp. K5002. The sequence continues at coordinate 926 of NZ_JACARK010001171.1, forward strand.
CTCGACCCAGGGCAGGGCATAGCCCCTGAGGACGTAGGATTGTTCACCGATTTGCTCGCGCCCCGGGGGCTGTTGCAGCGCCTCATCGGCGAACAAATCGGCGGTTGATCCGGGAAGGGTCTTACTGCGCATCGTGAAAAATCACTCCCAAGGTATGCCGGGTACCACTGTGCAGAACACTGACCCCGTGGCGCAAGGTCACCCGATGAAACCCCCTCACACTCGGCATGGGTCGCTGATTGACCGCGAAGATTACCGCGTCACCCTGGTTAAGAGGGACGACCTGAGCCCGGGATTGCATTCTTGGCCGCTGCTCCGTCAGCACCAACTCCCCGCCACGAAAGTCCTCTCCCGGCTGCGACAACAGGATGGCAACTTGTAGGGGAAACACATGTTCCCCGTACAGATCCTGATGCAGGCAGTTGTAGTCGCCTGGACCGTATTGCAGCAATAACGGGGTAGGGCGTTGCTGCCCGGCAGCGTGGCAGCGGGCAATGAAGTCGGCATGGTGCGCCGGATAGGTGATCGGCAGGTTCATCTGTTCGTTCCAGCGATTGGCCTGGGGCGCCAGGAACCCATACAGCTGTTCACGCAGCGCGCAGATCGGCGCTGGCAGCGGGTAGCGGAAATATTTGTATTCGCCCCGGCCAAAGCCGTGCCTGGCCATCATCACATGGGAGCGAAACAGTTCGGGTCGGGGGTAGTGGCCGCTCAGTTCAGCGCATTCCTGCTGATCCAGCAGGGCCGGAATCAGTGCGTTACCCTGTTCATCGAGGGCTTGCTCGATGGCGGCCCAGTCCAGCTTGGCCAGGCGTTCATGCAGTGGAGTGGAAGGCATCGACAAGTTCCTGTGGCAGCGCATTAGGGCTGCCAGTCTAGAAAGTCGTCAGCGTCAGAACACTCCGATGCTTGCGCTCGAATTACAGCGCCTTGCTCACATTGATGTCAGTAATCTCATCGCTGGCATCGTGGATTTTCGCCAGGGCTTCCTTGGCTTCCTCCACGCTGCCTGCTTGCAGTTGGGCGAACTCGAAGCGGCGCTCACCGTTGAGTTTGTACTTGATCACATATTTGGTGGTAGTCACGGGCATTCCTGTCAGCTCAGTTTCGAATTGGTGCGGCGCACAATGCGGATCTTGTGGGACAAGGTCGGCTTTTTGGTCACGCTGATGGCGCGGCGGGTCACGACGTCCAGGGTGATGTTCCAGAACCCGGTGCTGGGCGCAGTGATTTTTGCCGGGAACTTGTCGAACGCGCCGCCGTGGTAAGTATGGCGGCCGCCGTTCTTGAAGCTGCGAAAGTTGGCATCGCTCATCAGGCGGATGTTGCAGGTTTGCGAGCATTCAATGACGACAATATCTCCTTCATTGAGGTGCTCACGCTGGTGGATGAATTTCATAAGGTGTCTCCAGAAGGGCTTTTTCTGAAAAATCAGAACGATACGTAGGTTAAGATGGAGTTTATCAGCCCCAGCACGTTTATTATCGGACCGTCGTCGACGACTTCGACAATTTAAAACAGTTATTTACCGAGTTATCAGGGATAAATCCTACGTGGGCGGGAGAAAAATACCTTCTTCGCTGTCGTAGGGTCTTTATCGGAGGTTTTTATATGAAGTGGAGTGTGTTGGTTCTGGCCCTGGCGTTGGGTGGATGTGCTTCGGTGGCGGATATCAAGCAGACCCCACCAACGCTGGCAGTGATCTCCGGGAAAAAACCACAGGAATACGCGGCGTGCGTTGTCCAGAAATTGTCTAAAACCCGCAGGCCTTCGCAGATCGAGCCTCACAAGGATGGTGTTCAAGTTATCGTACCGCAGAAGTTTTCTGCCGACCCGTCGGCCATTTTTGAAATTGAAGAGCGCTCCAGCGGGAGCAGTATCAAGCTCTACGAGAGCATGTCCAATGTGCCTATTCGTCCAGGTGACGTGAAGGCTGCGGGGGAAGCGTGCATTTCCGGCTGAGTCTTTAGCCGCCCACCTCGAATCCGATCAAGAAGCCCGACCCTGCTGCCGCAGCGTCGGGCTTTTTTGTGCGCGATGTTCAGTACACCGTCCTTTTGCTCGCGGATGAGTGTTGTCGCGACCGGGCCATTGCCCTACCATTTGTAGGCTTATGCCTAATTCGCCTAAGCATATAACTATAAAAATGGAGTCGTGATGATGTCTCTGGAACGAGTTCTGATGGGTAGCGCGTTGTTGCTGATGTTGGGCAATGCCCACGCGCTGGAGGGGAAAAACGTTTATATGCAGGGCGGCTCGCAGCCGGGAGCTGCGCCGTGCGTGGCCTGCCACGGGGCTGATGGCCTGGGGCTGGCAGCCGCGGGTTTTCCGCGTTTGGCCGGTTTATCGGCGGGGTATTTGCGTAAGCAACTGCAGGATTTTAAAAGTGGCGCCCGTAACAGCCCGGTGATGCAACCGCTGGCCAACGCCCTCACGGAAGAGGAAGTCAGCGCTGTAACCCGGCAGCTGGCGGCAATGCCTGCGCCCGCACCTGTGCCGGTGCACCGCAGCGAGATGCCTACTGACGCTGCGCAAAAGATTGCCCTGCAAGGCGCGTGGGAGCGCCAGATTCCGGCCTGTGTCAGCTGTCATGGCCCGGCCGGCGTGGGCGTCGGCGACGGGTTTCCACCCCTGGCCGGACAATCTGCGGCCTACCTCGCGGCGCAGTTGAACGCCTGGCGCAGCGGCACGCGCCATAACGATCCGAATG
>NZ_JACARK010001172.1:0-784 GCF_013386655.1 Pseudomonas sp. K5002
AAGCGTTGGCCGGGCGCGTGGTGGCTTCGGGCGCCGGTGGTGCTTCGGAGATTGCCGACTTCATGCTGCTGCAACTGGTCAACCGCGCCCAGCCGCTGATCCAGCACCTGAGTCAGTTGAGCCCGCTGCACCCGGAGCGTTTCTTCAGTGAATTGGTGAGCCTGGCCGGCGAGTTCTCGACCTTCTCCACCACGGGTCGCCGCCCCCACGAATACCCGCAATACCAGCATGACGACCTGGCCTTGAGCTTCACCCCGGTGATGCAGGCCCTGCGCGAGGCGCTGTCGATGCTGATCGACAGCAAGGCCACGCCGATCCCGATTGTCGAGAAAGCCTACGGCGTGCATGTGGCGATGCTGGCCGACAAAACCCTGATCGACAGCGCCAGTTTCATCCTGGTGGTGCGCGCCGATGTGCCGGGCGAAACCCTGCGCGCACGCTTCGGCCAGCAAAGCAAAGTCGGCTCGGTGGAACACATCCGCGACCTGGTCAACCTGCAACTGCCGGGCATCGGCCTGCTGCCGCTGCCGGTGGCGCCACGGCAGATTCCGTACCACGCAGGCTCCACCTACTACGAGCTGGACCGGGGCAGCGAGCACTGGCAGCAACTGGGTAATTCCGGTGGCTTTGCGTTCCACATCGCCGGCCAGTTCCCGGGGTTGAACCTGGCTTTCTGGGCCATCCGAGGGTAATCCGCGATGCATCCGAATGACGATGACCGCACCCAGTTCATGCCGCGTCCCGGTGGCCGCGCGCCGGAGCCTGTTCGCGCAGAGCCGGCGCC
>NZ_JACARK010001173.1:0-1265 GCF_013386655.1 Pseudomonas sp. K5002
AACCCCGGACAAGGTGGAAAAACTGCCGTTCGTGATTCCGGTTGAGCTGGGCCTGCTGGACGGGAAGGGCGCGGGCATCGCCTTGCGCCTGGCCGGTGAAACCGCTGCCGGCGCCACGTCCCGCGTGATCTCGGTGACCGAAGCCGAACAGACCTTCACCTTTGTCGACATCGCCGAGCACCCGCTGCCGTCGCTGCTGCGTGGCTTCTCGGCGCCGGTGAAGCTGAGCTTCCCGTATAACCGCGACCAACTGATGTTCCTGATGCAGCACGACAGCGATGGCTTCAATCGCTGGGACGCCGGCCAGCAGCTGTCGGTGCAGGTGTTGCAGGAGCTGATCGCCCAACATCAGCAGGGCAAGGCGCTGGTGCTGGATCAACGCCTTATCACTGCACTGCGCAGCGTATTGAGCGACGAAAGCCTGGACCAGGCGATGGTCGCCGAGATGCTCTCGCTGCCGAGCGAAGCCTACCTGACTGAAATCAGCGAAGTGGCGGATGTCGATGCCATCCACGCGGCCCGCGAGTTTGCTCGCAAGCAGTTGGCCGACAACCTGTTCGAGGGCCTGTGGCTGCGTTACCAGGCCAATCGCGACCTGTCGAAGAAAACCCCGTACGTGGCCGAGGCGGAACACTTTGCCCGTCGCGCCTTGCAGAACATTGCGCTGTCGTACCTGATGCTCAGCGGCAAGCCGGAAGTGCTGGCGGCGACCCTTGAACAGTTCGACGCGTGCGACAACATGACCGAGCGCCTGACGGCCCTGGCGGTGCTGGTCAACTCGCCGTTCGAAGAAGAGAAAGCCAAGGCGCTGGCGGTGTTTGCCGAGAACTTCAAGGACAACCCGCTGGTCATGGACCAGTGGTTCAGCGTGCAGGCGGGCAATGGTTTGCCGGGCGCGCTGGAGCGGGTCAAGACGTTGATGCAGCACCCTGCGTTCAACATCAAGAACCCGAACAAGGTGCGGGCACTGGTGGGCGCGTTTGCCGGGCAGAACCTGATCAACTTCCACGCGGCGGATGGTTCGGGTTATCGGTTCCTGGCGGACCTGGTGATCCAGTTGAATGGCTTCAACCCCCAGATTGCTTCGCGGCAATTGGCGCCGTTGACCCGCTGGCGCAAGTACGACAGCGCGCGGCAGGCGCTGATGAAAGGCGAGCTGGAGCGGATTCGCGCTTCGGGCGAGCTGTCCAGCGATGTGTTTGAAGTGGTGAGCAAAAGCCTCGCTTAACTGAGGCTGAGTACTGCATCTGTGGCGAGGGAGCTTG
>NZ_JACARK010001173.1:1285-2798 GCF_013386655.1 Pseudomonas sp. K5002
AAGCTCCCGCGCCACAACGGGTCTTAGATAACCGGCGGCCAGCGCAGGTCTTGTGCATCATCGTCCGTATAACGTGGGAAGCGCTCCGCGATCATCTCGTGGGGCACGCCCAGCGGTATCGCGCTGGCAGCATCCAGACGGTCCACTTGCTCAGCCGAGAGTTGCACACTCAACGCACCCAGGGTGCCGTCCAGCTGTTCGCGGGTACGCGGCCCCAGGATCGGGATCAGCGCGGTGGTAGAACGACGGGCCTTTTCCCGCAGCCAGGCGATGGCGATGTGAGTCGGCGTGGCGTCCAGTTCACCGGCAACCGCCAGCAGGGTGTCGAGCACTGCGGTTTCCCGTGCGCTTTTTTCAGCGTGGACCAAAATCCCCAGCTTGCTGGCGCGGGTATCGTCCTGGCTGTTGCGGTACTTCCCGGTCAGAAAACCACCCCCCAGCGGTGACCATAAAGTCGCGGCCAGGCCCAGGGCCTCGGCCATGGGCAGCAGCTCGCGGTCAGCGGTGCGTTCGGCCAGGCTGTATTCGGTCTGGATCGCTACCAGGGGTGCAAAGCCGCGCACTTCAGCGAGCAGGTCGGCGCGGGCAATGCGCCAGGCGGGGAAGTTGGACAGCCCCGCGTAGTGGATCTTGCCGGCACGCACCAGGTCATCAAACCCCCGCAGGATCTCTTCCATCGGCGTGACGTTGTCGCTGATATGCGCCCAGAACAGGTCGATGTGGTCGGTGTTCAAGCGTTTCAGGCTTTCTTCGACGGCGCGCACCATGTTCTTGCGGTTGTTGCCAAGCTTGAGGGTGCCTTCGTCTTGAGGCTGGGTGCGCAGGGTGTACTTGGTGGCGATCACCAGGCGATCCCGTTCCGAGGCAATGAACTCGCCGAGCAGCACTTCCGATTGGCCGAACTGGTAGCCGTTGGCAGTATCGAGGAAGTTACCGCCGGCCTCCAGGTAGCCGTCGTAGATTCGCTTGGACTCGTCGCGCTCGGCGCCGTGGCCCCAGCCTGTGCCGAAATTGGCGGTACCCAGGGCCAGCTCTGAAACCCGCAGGCCGCTGCGACGGCCAAAGACTTTATTGCGCATACCGAAACTCCTGACGCTGTGGTTGGTTTAAATGTTTCGCAACATCTATTAAATATGATGCGAGTCATATATTTCGTCAAGGGGCTTTTTTGTCGGCTGAAGGGAAGGGTGCCTGCTCCTGACACTTTCTGACGGAGGCCTCTGCTAAGCTGCGCCACCTTTCTTTTTCGAGCATGATCAACGTGTCGCGTACCAGTCGTCTGTTGACCTTGTTGCAAGTCCTGCGGGGCAAAAAACGCCCGGTGACGGCCGCCGTGCTGGCGGCAGAACTGGAGATTTCCGAGCGCACGCTGTACCGCGATATCGCCGAACTGACCGCGTTGGGCGCACCGATCTACGGCGAGGCGGGCGTGGGCTATGTGCTGCGTGCGGGCCTGTTCCTGCCGCCGCTGATGCTCAATGCCGACGAGACCGAAGCCATCGTGCTGGGCTTG
>NZ_JACARK010001174.1:0-1389 GCF_013386655.1 Pseudomonas sp. K5002
CCGAGCGCCAGGTGAGTTCGCCAATCGGGCAACTGCCATCGGCGAGGTAGCGCGCCGCCTGGGCAAGGATGCCGCGCAGGGCGTTGGGCTCGCGCACGAAGATGTTGGACATGACTTCGTCGCCCCAGTCTTCGGGGATTTCTTTCCAGCGCTGGTGGGCTTCCTGGAGGAAGGCCAGGTAGGCCGCACCGTGCACAGCCAGCAGTGGATCAAGGCCGTGGTCGTGGGGTTGCTGGATGTCGAAGCCCAGGTTTTGCGCGGCCAGCAGCAGATTGCGGGCGCGCTCCGGGACTTCCTGCGGGGTACGCATCTGGCCACGGGAGTAGTAGCTGCGAGGATGGTGCAGGAGTTGTTCGGGGTGGAAATAAGTACGCATGGGATTTCTCCTGATGGGCACACATCTGCGGTTGAACACCGGACCTGTAGGAGCTGGCTTGCNNGCAAGCCAGCTCCTACATTTTGATCGTGTTCAACCTTGCAGAAATGTTTCGTTAATTAGCCTGGCCGGCACGTTTCAACACGGCATTGAGCAATACATCGGTACCCTGGCGAACGTCCTCGGGCAGCACATCTTCGGCTTCGTTATGACTCAAGCCTCCCACGCACGGAATGAACACCATCGCCGTGGGGCAGAACCGCGCCAGGTGGATGGCGTCATGGCCAGCACCGCTGACAATCGATTGCTGGGCATAACCCAACGCATCCACGGCGGACTGCACACAGGCGACACACTCGGCATCAAACGGTGTCGCCGGGCTGATCCAGTGCGGGCTGACGGTGACGCTCAGACCACGTTGGGCGGCGATGTCCTGCAAGCGGGTGCGCACCTGTTGCTCCATGGCTTCTATGTCGGCGTCGCGGTGATGACGCAGGTCGACGGTAAAATTCAGCAAGCCGGGAATGGTGTTGCGCGACGACTTGGCGATGCTCAATTCACCCACGGTCGTGAGGCCCTCAGGCGCAAAATCAGCCGCCAGGTTTTCCAGCGACTGGATCATCTGCGCGGCGCCGTACAAGGCGTCCTTGCGCAGTGGCATCGGCGTGGTCCCGGCATGGGCGGCCATGCCTTCCACGCGCACGTCGAGCCAGCGAATCGCCTGCCCACCGGTGACCACGCCAATGCTCTTGGCGTTGTCTTCCAGAATAGGACCTTGCTCGATGTGCGCTTCAAAATACGCATCCACCGCGCCGCCCAATGGGCGCTGGCCGTTGTAGCCGGTGCTGCGCAACGCATCCGCCACGCTGACACCGGCGACATCCCGGGTGGCCAGCGCGTTATCCAACGCCAAGGTGCCAGTGAACACCGCCGAGCCGAGCATGGCCGGGGTAAACCGGGCGCCCTCCTCGTTGGTCCATACCGCGATTTCCAGTGGTTTGCGGGTCTTGATG
>NZ_JACARK010001175.1:0-1659 GCF_013386655.1 Pseudomonas sp. K5002
GGCGCTTGCTCGATGGCGCGCGGGCGGTGAACCAGGCGGCGGATATGTTGAGCAAGGGCAGCCGGGCGCTGAGCGACAACACGGCGCGGTTCCAGCTGGGTTGAGGGGCGGCCTACAGCGCAATGGATAGATGTCCTATCATGAGCATCTATTCATAAACGGTGAAGCAATGCCATGAGAGACCTGCCACCCACCTCGACATTGCGCGCCTTTGAGGTTGCCACACGCCACGCAACCTTCACTTCGGCTTCAGAAGAGTTGCATGTCACCCAGAGTGCCGTCAGCCATCAGCTCAAACACCTTGAAGAACTCTGGGGGTTGCAGTTGTTCCAGCGGGGCAAGTCACTCAGCCTGACGCCTGCCGGAGCAGCCCTTGCGCCGATCGTGCGCGAGTTTTTCATGAACCTTGAGGCGACACTCGCGGACCTGCGCGAGCAAAAGGGCAGGGTCCGGCTCAAGGTCAGTACCACCTATTCCTTCGCGCTGAAATGGCTGCTGCCCCGATTGCCGAGCCTGGCCCAACGGCACCCTGAAATATTGGTCACCCTCGACTCCAGCGACAAGATCATCAACTTTTCAAGCGCGGAGGCTGATGTTGCGATCCGCCTGGGCAACGGGAATTACCCGGCGCTGTACTCGGAGTTCCTGTTCCGCGAGCAGATTTTTCCGGTGGCCAGTCCCGATCTGTTGAAGCGCTTTGGCCGGCCACACACACCCGCCGAACTGCTGCGCTATCCCTTGCTGATGCGCGACGGCGCCGACCTGGTGCCGAAGTGGGAAGTATGGTTCCAGCACGTCGGGCTCGCGATTGCGCCGCTCAAGGAAAGTGTCAGGTTTGCGGACACCAACATGACGATCGAGGCGGCTTTGCTCGGCCAGGGCATTGCATTGGCGCGCAGTGGGCATGTGGAGTCAGAGCTGAGCGATGGCAGCCTGGTGAGGCTGTTCGATGTGCCGTTCCCGTCACCGGTCGCTTATTACTTTGTCTGCCCCAAAGGCATCGAGTCCCAGCCGCATATCGTCAGCTTTCGTGATTGGCTGATGCAGGAAGCCGTAAACGCCGGACTGGCTTACGAATAAAGCATGAGGATTTGCTCATTATTCAATGAGCAGACTTCGCTTCAGTTAAGGCGCCGGTTTGCTTAGGATGGGCGCATGCCTTATCCCATTATTCTCCTGGTCCTCTTCGCCGCCTTACTGCACGCCAGTTGGAATGCGCTGCTGCGTGGCGGCGCCGACCGGCTCTGGTCGATGACGGTGATGTGCCTGGCGGTCGCTATCGCCAGTGGCGGCGTTGCGGTGTTCCTGGACCCTCCGGCGCCAGCCAGCTGGTTTTATGTGGTGCTGTCAGCGGTGCTGCACGTGGGCTACAACCTGTTCCTGGTGCGTAGCTACAAAGTCGGAGACCTGGGGCAGACCTATCCGATTTCACGGGGCTCCTCGCCGGTGCTGATCACCCTGGGTGCCGCCGTGTTTGCCGGGGAGAGTGTCTCGGCCAGCTCGCTTCTGGGCATTGCCCTGGTGTCGGGCGGCATCATTTCCCTGGCGTTCAGGGGGCGCCGGCTCGCCGTTCCCAGCCTGCCATACGCCCTGGGCACCGGCTGTTTCATTGCCGCCTACAGCGTGACAGACGGCATCGGCGCGCGCCTGTCGGGTGCG
>NZ_JACARK010001176.1:0-842 GCF_013386655.1 Pseudomonas sp. K5002
CACGGCGGCCGGAATCGAGAACGCGACGGCCACGTTGCTGAGGATCAGCACGCCGCCCACCAGCAGGGCGAGGCCGATGCCGGTGACGCCACCGACCACAGAGAGCATCACCGCTTCAGTGAGGAACTGGCGCAGGATGTCCCGCTGCCGCGCCCCGGTGGCCATGCGAATGCCGATTTCCCGGGTGCGTTCACGTACGGTCATCAGCATGATATTCATCACCCCGATACCTCCCACCAGCAGCGAAATCGCGGCAATCGAGCCGAGCATCAGTGACAAGGTATTCTGGGTGCGTGCCTCGGCCTGGATCATCGCGGCATTGTTGGTCAGTTCAAAGTCGTGCTTGCCGTTGTGCAGGCGCAGCAACAACTGATTGATAGCCTGTTCGGCGTCGTGCACGTTGCGCGCGTCGGCGGCGGCAATCACTACGTATTCGGGGTTATAGCTGCCGAACAAGCGCACGCTGGCGGCAGAGTAGGGGATGGCGATACGGTCGTCGCTGTCTTTGTCGCCGGAGCTGGCGCCTTTTTCGGCGAGCACACCGACCACCTGGAATGGAACGTTTTCGATCAGGATGTATTGCCCGATCGGGTCGGTCACATCCTTGAACAGCTTGTCGCGTACCCGTTTGCCGATCACTGCCACCGTGGCTCCGGCGCGCTCGTCGGCCTCGGTGAAGTAACTCCCCTCGACCACTGGCCAGTTGAAAATGGCCGGGAAATTGGTGTCATTGCCCCCGACATACGCCATATGGTCGACGTTGCCAAGGCGCACCCCGGCCTCTGCGCCGTTCACCGGCATGATGCGCTTGACCTGAGGCAGGGCCGCCAGGGCGGCCACGT
>NZ_JACARK010001177.1:0-1160 GCF_013386655.1 Pseudomonas sp. K5002
TGTTCACGCACGCCCTGGGCCTGGAGCTTGACCGCCGCCAGGGGCGAACCGGCCGCCAGGGTCAGCAACTCGACGCGCTCTGCCTCGCCGCAGTCCGGCAACGCCTGGGCCAGCCACTGCAGGCTCATGGCTTCGCTCGGCAACGGGCAGGCCTGCTGCACGCAGCGGCTGCGAATGGTCGGCAGCAGGCGGCTGGACTGGTGGCTGACCAGCAGCAGCACGGTATCGCCGGACGGTTCTTCCAGGCTCTTGAGCAAGGCGTTGGCGGCGTTGATGTTCATCGACTCCACCGGTTCGATCAGCACCACCTTGCGCCCGCCCATCTGCGCGGTCTGCACCACGAAGCTGACCAGATCACGCACCTGGTCGACCTTGATCGCCTTGTCGGCCTCTTCCGGTTCCAGCAGATAGTTGTCCGGGTGGCTGCCGGCCTTGAGCAGCATGCAGGATTTACATTCGCCGCAGGCTTCCAGGCCGTTGGGCCGCTGGCACAACAAGCTGGCCATCAGCCGCTCGGCCAGGGCGCGCTTGCCGATGCCCACCGGGCCGTGGAGCAGGTAGGCGTGGGCGTGCTGGGCACGGCCCGCCAGTTGCTGCCAGAGGCTGTCCTGCCACGGGTAGGCTTCAGCCACGGACACGCTCCACAAGCTTCGGCAACAGGGCGTCAATGCACTGCTGAACCTGAGTCAACGGTTGTGCGGCGTCCAACAGGTAGTAACGGGCGGGGTCGGCTTCGGCGCGCTTGAGAAACGCGCCGCGCACAGCTTCAAAAAAGACTCGGGTTTCCAGTTCGAAACGATCGAGGCGACCCCGGGCGGAGGCACGGGCCATGCCGACTTCCACCGGGAGATCGAACACCAAGGTCAGGTCGGGCCGCAAATCGCCCTGGACGAAGGTTTCCAAGGCCGCAATGCGCTCCAGGGACAAGCCACGACCGCCGCCCTGATAGGCATAGGTGGAATCGGTAAACCGGTCACAAATCACCACGGCGCCCCGGGCCAGTGCCGGGCGAATGACTTCGGCCAGGTGCTGGGCGCGGGCGGCGAACACCAGCAACAGCTCGGTGTCGGGGTTCATCTCATCGTCGCCCGTGGACAGCAGCACTTCACGGATACGCACGGCCAGTGCCGAGCCGCCAGGCTCACCGGACAGCAGCACCT
>NZ_JACARK010001178.1:0-1082 GCF_013386655.1 Pseudomonas sp. K5002
CGCTGCTCAGTGCCGCGCCGACCCTGGCGGACAAATCCGCCGCCGTCGGTTACGCGATGCACATGGATTTCCTCGGCCGCAAAACCGCGAGCCAGGCGCCGCAACTGGTGAGTGCCTGGACCGCCGATCGCGACCTGACCAACACCGCGCTGCCGGCCTTCCAGGTGTGCGTGATGCTGACCAAATTGCAGCTCAACGATTTGCAGCAGTCCTTGAAACTGATCGTCGACGCCGCGCGCAAAACCCAGACCTCACCGAAGGATTTCTTCCAGGAAATCGCCAGCGCCTCGGCCTATATGAGCCGTGATCCACAGGCCTTGAAAAAAGGCGGCAACCTGGCGGACGGCGGCATCCTTGGCGAATACCTGGAAGGCCTGCCGTACCGCAGCAAGTCGCTGAACATGACCCAGGATTTGTGGCTGTCGTTGAGCGTGGCCGAGCAGGAAGACTTTATCGACGAGCTGGATTCGAAGATCCGCCTCTACGAAACCTTCCATAACGATGTGGCCAACTGGGTCCGTTTCGGCGATGCCGAGCCGGGTGATGCGTTGTACCGCGTGCCGCTGTCGACGCTGCCGTAATGCTGAACTTGAGCGCAGTGCACAAGAGCCGGGGCGTTGGTGCCCAACGCTACAGCCTGGTGATACCGGGCTTGCAACTGCGTGCGGGTGAACAGTTGGCGGTGGTCGGGCCGAGTGGCTGTGGCAAGAGCACCTTGCTGGATTTGCTCGCGCTGGTGTTGGCGCCGGACCAGGTCGGGCAGTTCGATTTCAACCGCGTCGACATTGCCGGGCTTTGGCGTGGTGACCAGCAAAGCGCGCTGGCGGAGCTACGCAGTCGGCACCTGGGTTACGTGCTGCAAACTGGCGGCCTGCTGGGCTTTCTCGATGTGCGCGGCAACATTGCGTTGTCGCGGCAACTCCTGGGTTTGAAAGACGACGGCAGCGTGGCGCGGTTGGCCGAGCAGTTGGAAATCACTGATCAGTTGGACAAGAAGCCGGCGGCGTTGTCCGTCGGCCAGCGTCAGCGGGTCAGTTGCGCAAGAGCCCTGGCCCACGGTCCGCAGCTGTTGCTGGCGGATG
>NZ_JACARK010001179.1:0-591 GCF_013386655.1 Pseudomonas sp. K5002
CACCTGTTTATCCACACCCAGGTAACCGGTGCGGTAGCGGCTCAGTTCGGCAACCACATCGCCGAGCCGCGCGTTGTCCACCACCAGCATGCCGCGCGTCCAGGCGTCGGTGCCGGGGCTGACGGCAAGCATCGGGCCGAGGCTGTCGCGGCGCATCAGCACTTGCTGGCCTTCCTTGAAGATCTGCTCTTGATGCAGCGCTTCAGGCTGTGCGCCGACGGCAGACTGCAACACGCTGAGGCGGGTGCCATCTTCCTCGCGCTTGACGATAAACCGTGTGCCCAGGGCGCGCAGGCTGCCTTCGCGGGTTTCGACAAAAAACGGGCGGGCGTCGTTGTGGCCGGTTTCGACAAGGATCTCGCCTTCCTGCAATACGATCAGCCGACGTTTCTCGTCAAAGCGCACGTCAATGGCGCTGTGGGTGTTGAGGTTGATCACGGTGCCATCCGCCAGCTTCAGGGTGCGCTGTTCACCGGTGGCGGTGCGCTGGTCTGCCAGCCAATAGTTGAGCGGCACGTAGCGCTGGCCGACGAACAATGCCAGGCCGCACACCAGCACCACACTGGCCAGGCCGCTGCCGAGCTTGCGCAC
>NZ_JACARK010000119.1:0-6226 GCF_013386655.1 Pseudomonas sp. K5002
ATCAAGCAGCCTGCCGCCATCAACCCGCTGGAAGTCCTGGCCTGGCCCGGCGTGCTGGTGGCCGATGCCACTGACCCACAGGCGTTGAACGCCGAGGCGCTGACCCTGTTCAACCAAGGCTTGAAAGAACTCAAGGCCGGCCGCGAGCGTGAAGGGGCCGAACTGGCCCGCCTGATCAGCGACCGCCTGACCTCCATTGAAGAAGACGTGGTGACCCTGCGCGAACTGGTGCCGCAGATGCTTGCCACCCAGCGCCAGAAGGTCCTGGACCGCTTCGCCGACATGCAGGCCGAACTGGATCCGGTGCGCCTGGAGCAAGAGATGGTCCTGCTGGCGCAAAAAAGCGACGTTGCCGAAGAGCTCGACCGCTTGAGCACCCACATTCTGGAAGTGCGCCGCGTGCTCAAGTCCGCCGGTGCCGCCGGTCGGCGCCTGGACTTCCTGATGCAGGAACTCAACCGCGAAGCCAATACACTGGGCTCCAAAGCCTTTGATCCGCGCAGCACCCAGGCTGCGGTCAACCTCAAAGTGTTGATCGAGCAAATGCGCGAACAAGTACAGAATATCGAGTAAGGCACCCTGACATGACCCACAGCACCGGCACCCTGTACATCATTTCTGCCCCATCGGGCGCGGGCAAAAGCAGCCTGGTCAAGGCCCTGACCGACGCTGACGAGCAGATCCGCATCTCGGTGTCCCACACCACCCGCGCCATGCGCCCGGGTGAAGTGAACGGCGTGCACTACCACTTCGTCGAGCGCACCGAGTTCGTCAAGATGATCGAGCACGGTGATTTCCTGGAGCGCGCCGAGGTCTTCGGCAACCTCTACGGCACCTCGCAAAGCCACCTGCAGCAGACCCTGGACGAAGGCCACGACCTGATCCTGGAAATCGACTGGCAGGGCGCCGAGCAAGTGCGCCAGCTGATGCCCAAAGCCCGCTCGATCTTCATCCTGCCGCCTTCGCTGGAAGCGTTGCACCAGCGCCTGACCAATCGTGGCCAGGACAGCGACGAGATCATCGAAGGTCGCATGCGTGAAGCCGTCAGTGAAATGAGCCACTACGTCGACTACGACTACCTGATCATCAACGACGATTTCGCTCACGCGCTGGACGATCTGAAAGCGATTTTCCGCGCCAATCAGCTCCAGCAAAAGCGTCAGCAGCAGCGTTTCGGCAAATTATTGGCCGAACTGCTCGGCTGATTGGCTCTTCCCAAAACCGCTGCAGGGGCTTTACATTGGCACTTGTAGCGCGTTTGCGATGGCCTGCGAAAAATCAGCGCTTCCCTAAACGCTGGTGATTTTTTAAACTGTTCAGTCCGCTCGCCCAACCGGGCAGCGCGCATATTGCATTCGCTCCGAGGAATACCATGGCCCGCGTAACCGTTGAAGACTGCCTAGAACACGTGGATAACCGCTTTGAGCTGGTCATGCTCTCTACCAAGCGTGCCCGTCAACTGGCCACTGGCGGCAAAGAGCCCCTGGTCCAGTGGGAAAACGACAAGCCTACCGTTGTAGCCCTGCGTGAAATCGCTGAAGGCCTGATGAGCTACGAGTTCATCGCCAACGCCGAAATCGTTGAAGACGAACCGCTGTTTGCAGCGTTCGAGGACGAGTCCAACGAGGCCGTCTAAGCCTATGCCTGGTCGACGTAGCACGGCGCGGGGTCACAGCCAACGGCAGGAGTTAATACTTTGCCGAGCATAGACGCCCTCGCCGATCGCTTATCGACCTACCTCGGCCCAGACCAGGTCAACCTGGTCCGCCGAGCGTATTTCTACGCCGAACAAGCCCACGACGGCCAACGCCGCCGCAGTGGCGAGGCGTATGTCACGCATCCTCTTGCCGTGGCCAATATTCTTGCCGACATGCACATGGACCATCAGAGCCTGATGGCCGCGATGCTGCATGACGTGATCGAAGACACCGGCATTGCCAAGGAAGCGCTCAGTGCGCAATTTGGCGAAACCGTGGCCGAACTGGTCGACGGGGTCAGCAAACTGACCCAAATGAACTTCGAGACCAAGGCCGAAGCCCAGGCGGAAAACTTCCAGAAGATGGCCATGGCCATGGCCCGGGACATCCGGGTGATCCTGGTCAAGCTGGCCGACCGGCTGCACAACATGCGCACGCTGGAAGTGCTGTCCGGTGAAAAACGCCGGCGCATCGCCAAGGAAACCCTGGAAATCTACGCGCCCATCGCCAACCGGCTGGGCATGCACGCCATTCGTATCGAGTTCGAAGACCTCGGCTTCAAGGCCATGCACCCGATGCGTTCCGCGCGCATCTACCAGGCAGTGAAACGCGCCCGGGGCAATCGCAAGGAAATCGTCAACAAGATCGAAGAATCCTTGAGCCATTGCCTGGCGATCGATGAGATCGAGGGCGAAGTCAGCGGCCGGCAGAAACACATCTACGGCATCTACAAGAAGATGCGCGGCAAGCGCCGGGCCTTCAACGAGATCATGGACGTGTACGCGTTCCGGATCATCGTCGACAAGGTCGATACCTGCTACCGCGTGCTGGGTGCTGTACATAATTTGTACAAGCCCCTGCCGGGACGCTTCAAGGATTACATCGCGATTCCCAAGGCCAACGGTTATCAGTCGCTGCATACCACGCTGTTCGGTATGCACGGGGTGCCGATCGAGATCCAGATCCGTACCCGCGAAATGGAAGAGATGGCCAACAACGGCATCGCCGCCCATTGGCTGTACAAATCCACCGGCGACGAGCAGCCAAAAGGCACCCATGCCCGCGCCCGCCAGTGGGTCAAGGGCGTGCTGGAAATGCAGCAACGTGCCGGCAACTCCCTGGAATTTATCGAAAGCGTGAAGATCGACCTGTTCCCGGACGAGGTCTACGTGTTCACGCCCAAAGGCCGGATCATGGAGCTGCCCAAAGGCTCCACGGCGGTCGACTTTGCCTACGCGGTGCACACCGATGTGGGTAACAGCTGCATAGCCTGTCGGATCAATCGTCGACTGGCCCCGCTGTCGGAACCGCTGCAAAGCGGCTCCACGGTGGAGATCGTCAGCGCACCGGGCGCGCGCCCGAACCCGGCATGGCTCAACTTCGTGGTCACCGGCAAGGCTCGCACCCACATCCGTCACGCCCTGAAACTGCAACGCCGTTCCGAGTCCATCAGCCTGGGCGAACGCCTGCTGAACAAGGTGCTCAACGGCTTCGACAGCTCACTGGACAAGATCCCGGCCGAACGCGTGCAGGCGATGTTGCACGAGTACCGCCAGGAACTGATCGAAGACTTGCTGGAAGACATCGGCCTGGGCAACCGCATGGCCTATGTGGTCGCGCGCCGCTTGCTGGGCGAAGGCGAACAGTTGCCAAGCCCCGAAGGCCCGCTGGCGATTCGCGGCACCGAAGGCCTGGTGCTCAGCTACGCCAAGTGCTGCACGCCGATACCGGGCGACCCGATTGTCGGCCACCTGTCTGCGGGCAAAGGCATGGTGGTGCACCTGGACAACTGCCGCAACATCAGTGAAATCCGCCACAACCCCGAGAAATGCATCCAGCTTTCGTGGGCCAAGGATGTCACTGGCGAATTCAACGTCGAGCTGCGAGTCGAGCTGGAACACCAGCGCGGCCTGATCGCCCTGCTGGCCAGCAGCGTGAACGCGGCCGACGGCAATATCGAGAAAATCAGCATGGACGAACGTGATGGCCGCATCAGCGTGGTCCAACTGGTGGTCAGCGTGCACGATCGCGTGCACCTGGCCCGCGTGATCAAGAAACTGCGCGCCCTGACCGGGGTCATCCGCATCACCCGCATGCGCGCCTAGCCCATCCATTACAAGGAGTCATTCATGACCAAGACTGTTATCACCAGCGACAAGGCACCAGCAGCAATCGGTACTTATTCCCAGGCGATCAAGGCGGGCAATACCGTCTACATGTCCGGCCAGATTCCACTGGACCCAAAAACCATGGAGCTGGTTGAAGGCTTTGAAGCCCAGACCATCCAGGTCTTCGAAAACCTGAAGTCGGTTGCCGAAGCTGCGGGCGGTTCGTTCAAGGACATCGTCAAACTGAACATCTTCCTCACCGACCTGAGCCACTTCGCCAAGGTCAACGAGATCATGGGCAAATACTTCGAACAGCCGTACCCTGCCCGCGCCGCCATCGGCGTTGCCGCCCTGCCAAAGGGCGCGCAGGTTGAGATGGACGCCATTCTGGTCATCGAGTAAAACATCCGGCGCAGCGCTTCCACGGGAAGGCTGCGCCGAATTGGTTCTTGGAAGGATTTCGTAATGCGCAAAGCGCTCGTTGCCTCTTCGTTGCTCGCCCTGTTGCTCGGCGGCTGCGCCAGCAATCCCGCCGACCTGGATGTGAGCGGCACCTGGATCAACCAAGCCGCCATCGACGCGGCAGCCAAGGGCGGCCCTTTGCGTGAAGCCCTGCAGAGCTATGGTCCGAACCTCGAATGGGAGGTGAACACCAAAGCGTCCCAGGCCCGCTACTACAACGGTTTTGAAGTAGCTGAAGGCAAATTGCTGGGTGAAAAATCCGGCGCCTGGAGTGTCGATTTCTACGGCAGCTCCGCCACTGAACTCAAGCGTAAAGGCAAGCTGCTGCTGCAAGGGGCCAATGATAACGAGCCCGAGCAACTGTTCGCCCGTGCCAAGGATCCAGCCCCCGAAGGCGCGCCACTGGGTGCCAACTTCGAACGCACCCTGTACGCCGCCTACATGGGCGGCACCTGGAAAATCAGCAGCGGCACTGGCGAAGGCGCCACCGTACAGTTCCAGGCCAATGGCCAGGTGTCCGGCTTGCCCGGCGCCGATCAGTACTCGCTGTGCCTGGCGGGCGATTGCGCCTCCATGAGCGGCGGCTACGACAGTATCTGGCTACAGTTGAACGGCCAGGGCAACCCGTGGATCTTTGCGCGCAAGGGCAAGCAACTGGAGATCTTCCAGGCGATCAACACCGCCCAGGCCGACGAGGTACCCTCGTTTACCCCCGGGCCACGACAGTGGTTGCTGGAAAAACAGTGACGCAAAAAAGGAGCCCTCAGGCTCCTTTTTCTTCACGCCGCGATCAACCCTCCAGGATCGCCGCATACCCTTCGCGATAACTCGGATAACGCGGCACCCAGCCCAACGCCTTGGCCCGGGCGTTGCTGCACTGCTTGCTACCGGCGCGTCGCACGCTGGCGTTCTCGGCCCATTCGGTCACGCCAAGGTACTCGCGCAACCAGGCAACCACCTCGGCCAGCGGGGCCGGAGCATCGTCAACGCCGATGTAGCACTTATCCAGCACACCCCCCTGCTCCACGTGCTGCAGCAAAAACGCCAGCAAACCCGCCGCGTCATCGGCGTGAATCCGGTTGCCATATAAAGGCGGATCAATCGCCACGCGATAGCCCTGGCGCACTTGGCTCAACAACCACTCCCGACCTGGACCATAAATCCCGGTAAGGCGCACGACACTGGCGGGAATGCCGCTATCCAACGCCACTTGCTCGGCTTCCAGCATGACTTGGCCGGAATAACCGCCTGCCTTGGTCTCGGAGCTTTCGTCGACCCACTCACCGTTCTGCTGCCCATACACACTGCTGCTGGACACAAACAACAGGTGCTTGGGCTCCTGGCCGTAGTCGTTCAGCCACTCCAGCACATGCCGCAACCCTTGCACGTATGCCGCACGATAACCCGCCTCGTCGTGATCGGTGGCGGCCGCGCAATACACCAGGTAATCCACCCCGCCCACCGGCCAGGTATCGGGACAGTCTTCATTGAACAGGTCGCCGGCAATCCCGATAACGCCCTTGGGAAGGCGCGAAATATCCCGCCGCAGGCCATGAACCTCCCAGCCCTGGGCCAGCAATTGGGTGGCCAGACGGCTACCGACATCGCCGCAACCGGCAATCACCACAGAAGGCGCAGACATCACAAAACTCCGTTCTTAAAGGTCAAGGTTAGCCCCCGCAGATGACCAGCGGCCAGCAAAACGACAAATAAAGTAACTGTATTACTTCTGTTAACAAGAATTACTTGCAATAATAACCGCCCATTTGTCCTCGACCCGTTACGGTCTGGAAGGACGCTCACTCATTTTTTCTCTCAGGTCCGGCCAGCATGACACGCAATACATCCCCCGCTTCGCCAACCAAGCCTCACAGCCCATCCCGCGCCTGGCGTGCGATTGCTGCAGTGCTGTTCAGCGTCCTGCTGGCACCGACCGCCGCGTTCGCCGACAACACCGCG
>NZ_JACARK010001180.1:0-691 GCF_013386655.1 Pseudomonas sp. K5002
CAACAAGCGCATCGTGTTGCCCGAAGGCAGCGAGCCGCTGACCGTGCAGGCCGCCGCCATCTGCCAGGCACGCGGGATCGCCCGTTGCGTACTGCTGGCCAAGCCGGCCGACGTGGAAGCCGTAGCCCGCGCCCATGGCATCGAGCTGCCCGAAGGCCTGGAGATTCTCGACCCCGACCTGATTCGCCAGCGCTACGTGGAGCCGATGGTGGCCCTGCGCAAAACCAAAAGCCTCAACGCGCCGATGGCCGAGCAGCAACTGGAAGACACCGTGGTGATCGCCACCATGATGCTCGCTCTGGATGAAGTGGACGGCCTGGTCTCCGGCGTCATCCACTCCACTGCCAATACCATTCGCCCGGCCTTGCAACTGATCAAGACCGCGCCGGGCTGCACCCTGGTCTCGTCGGTGTTTTTCATGCTGTTCCCCGAGCAAGTGCTGGTATACGGCGACTGCGTGATGAACCCGCACCCCAGCGCGGCGGAGCTGGCGGAAATCGCCCTGCAAAGCGCCGACTCGGCCGCCGCATTCGGTATCACGCCACGGGTGGCGATGATCAGTTACTCCAGCGGTGATTCGGCCACGGGCGAGGAGGTCGAGAAGGTCCGCGAAGCCACCCTGCTCGCCCACGAAGCCCAAAGCTCGCTGCTGATCGACGGCCCGTTGCAGTACGACGCCGCCGCCAACGAA
>NZ_JACARK010001181.1:0-711 GCF_013386655.1 Pseudomonas sp. K5002
CCGGTGCCCCGGCGGTCGCGGCTGGAGTCGAGCTTCAGGCCCATTTCACCCAGGGCGTCCACGCCAAACCCGACCACGCCTTCGGTATAGCCCGACTCCAGGCGCAGCACAAAACCTTGCGCCCATTCGTCTGCCTTGTTCTGCGGCGCGTTGGCCTGGCGAAAGTCGCGGTTCATGTAGAAATTGCGCAGGTCCAGGCTGGCCTTGCTGTCCTGGATGAAGTCGGCGTGGGCGACCAGAGGGCTAAACGCGGCGCACAGGCCAGCGCTTGCCGCCGTGCGAAAGAGGCACGAATGCATGAGGGGCGTTCCTTTTGTTGTTTTTGTTGGTAGAGCCCGCCACCAGGGCAGGGGCGGGCATATTGTTAACATGTTATCTTTAAGCTGAATAGCTGGATTAACAGGTTTTTATGAATTCGTTTCGAAATTAACGACTTGCTGCGTGCGTCGGGTTGCGCACGCGGGACACCGACTCTAAGCTTCGTCGCTTCGACCTCTATTGCGCGTGAACCATGCCCACCCCCAGACCGTCCCTTACGCTCACCTTGCTCCAGGCCCGCGAAGCGACCATGGCGTTCTTCCGGCCGTTGCTCAATGAACATGACCTGACCGAACAGCAGTGGCGGGTGATCCGCATCCTGCGCCAGCAAGGCGAACTCGAAAGCCACCAACTGGCGCACCTCGCATGCATCCTCAAGCCGAGCATGACCGG
>NZ_JACARK010001182.1:0-1286 GCF_013386655.1 Pseudomonas sp. K5002
GGCTGGGCAGTCGCGGCCGCTTGTTCTGGCGCGATTTGCACGCGGTCGCCGGTTTCTGGGGCGCGGCGTTTCTGCTGGTGATGCTGCTCAGCGGCATGACCTGGACCGGCTTCTGGGGCAAGCAATACGCCGAGCTGTGGAATAAATTCCCGGCGGCCATGTGGAACAACGTGCCGCAGTCCGACCAGCAGGCCCGCAGCCTCAACACCGCGAGCCAACAAACCGTGCCGTGGGCCATGGAAAACACGCCGATGCCGATGTCTGGCGAGCATGCCGAGCACATGAAGCACGCCGGCATGAGCCAGGGCCCGGCAGCCCCGAGTATCCGCCTGCAACAGGTGGTCGACCTCGCCAACTCACGCAAGGTCGAGCCCGGCTACAGCATCACCTTCCCCACCACTGCCGAAGGCGTGTTCACCCTCGCGGTGTTCGCCAACGACCCGCGCAATGACGCCACCCTGCATGTGGACCAATACTCCGGCAAGGTCCTGGCCGATGTGCGCTGGGAGCACTACAACAGCGTGGCGCGGGTTACCGAATCGGGCGTGATGCTGCACGAAGGCAAGATGTTTGGCGTGGTCAATCAGATCATCGTGCTGCTGATTTGCCTGATGATCCTGCTCAGCGCCGTCAGCGGTGTGGTGATCTGGTGGAAGCGTCGGCCACAGGGCAGCCTGGGGGTTCCACCGTTGCGCCATGACCTGCCGAAATGGAAAACCGCGATGGTGATCATGCTCGGGCTGGCGATTGTCTTTCCGCTGGTGGGCGCCTCGCTGATCGTGGTCTGGGCACTGGATCGCCTGGTGCTTTCACGGTGGTTTGGCCAACGTGAATCTGCCTCAGGTTCAGCGTGAAACAGACGAGATGCCCTACCTAGAGGCGTTATGTAGTCTTACGCGGGCTTTCGCCCACGCCGCACAAAGTGTTATGTTGTAACACTTAATGTGTTTTCCCACTCGCCGCGCCCTGCGGCGAGTACCGTCTCGAAGAAGCGATTTATCGTCCGATGAACAAGTACCTTGCGTCCGGCCTGTGCCTGCTCGCCCTGCAAAACACTGCCCAGGCCCTGACGCTTCCCGCCAGTGCCGTCTCAGCCCCCGCCGTCGACGACGAGCGCGTCGACCTGAACACCCCGACCACGGCAGGTTCACGCCTGAACCTCACGGCCCTGCAAACCCCGGGCAGCGTTGAAAGCCAGACCGGCGAGCAGATTCGCGCCCGGGGCGATGCCACGGTGCAGGACGCGATTTCCCGGGCCACCGGCATCAGCCGCACCGGCACGCCGG
>NZ_JACARK010001183.1:0-3366 GCF_013386655.1 Pseudomonas sp. K5002
GCTGCTGGCGCCGTGGTTCGACCGCGATCTGTCCCTGGCCGGCCGCGTCACTTTCCGCCGCGACGGCAAGGTCGAAAGCCAGCTGATCGACTTCAAGCTGCCCATCGCGATCATCCCCAACCTGGCCATTCACCTGAACCGTGAAGCCAACCAGGGTTGGGCGATCAATGCCCAGACCGAACTGCCGCCGATCCTTGCGCAGTTCGCCGGTGACGAGCGCGTGGACTTCCGCGCAGTGCTGACCGAGCAACTGGCTCGTGAACACGGGTTGAACGCTGACGTGGTGCTCGACTATGAGCTGAGCTTCTACGACACCCAGAGCGCGGCCGTGATCGGCCTCAATGGCGACTTTATCGCCGGTGCCCGCCTCGACAACCTGCTGTCGTGCTACGCCGGCCTGCAAGCCCTGCTCACCGCCGAAACCGATGAAACCTGCGTGCTGGTCTGCAACGACCACGAAGAAGTCGGCTCGTGCTCCGCCTGCGGTGCCGACGGCCCGATGCTGGAGCAGACCCTGCGTCGCCTGCTGCCCGAGGGCGATGAGTTCGTACGCACTATCCAGAAGTCGCTGCTGGTGTCTGCCGACAACGCCCACGGCGTGCACCCCAACTACGCCGAGAAGCACGACGCCAACCACGGCCCGAAACTCAATGCCGGCCCGGTGATCAAGGTCAACAGCAACCAGCGCTACGCCACCAACAGCGAAACCGCCGGGTTCTTCCGCCACCTGTGCATGGCCGAAGAAGTGCCGGTGCAAAGCTTTGTGGTTCGCAGCGACATGGGTTGCGGCTCGACCATCGGCCCGATCACCGCCAGCCACCTGGGCGTGCGCACCGTGGATATCGGCTTGCCGACGTTTGCGATGCACTCGATTCGCGAGCTGTGCGGCAGCCACGACCTGGCGCACCTGGTGAAGGTGTTGAGTGCGTTTTACGCGAGTCGCGACTTGCCGTAATTGCAGGATGAACACAAATCAAATGTGGGAGCGGGCTTGCTCGCGAATGCAGAGGGTCAGTCAATACATCGGGTGACTGATCCACCGCTTTCGCGAGCAAGCCCGCTCCCACATTTTGATCTTCATTGTTTGATAGATCGGGCTCAGTTCAACACTTCACTCAGCGGAATGAAGTTGACCCGGTCACCGATCTCCAGCGTCGTCCCCTCCA
Source organism: Pseudomonas sp. K5002 (assembly GCF_013386655.1). Classification (NCBI taxonomy): domain Bacteria; kingdom Pseudomonadati; phylum Pseudomonadota; class Gammaproteobacteria; order Pseudomonadales; family Pseudomonadaceae; genus Pseudomonas; species Pseudomonas sp. K5002. The sequence continues at coordinate 1,167 of NZ_JACARK010001183.1, forward strand.
GCACTTCTACCAAACCTTCGGCCCACGCCGCGCTACGCAGCACACCCGAGCTCTGGTTGCGGTAGATGATCGCCTTGCCCTGCTCCAGCCGCCCGCGCAAATACTCGCGGCGATTCCCCGGCTTGGGCCAGACAAATCCCACGGGCACTTCAATGCGCAGCGGCTGCACGTCTTCCACGCCCTGGCGGCGCAACAGGTAAGGCCGCGCCAGCAAGGCAAAGGTCACCAGCGTCGACGCCGGATTGCCCGGCAAACCGATCACCGGTACACCACGGAAATGCCCGAACGTCAGCGGCTTGCCCGGCTTGATTGCCAGCTTCCACAGCGCCAGTTCGCCCTCTTCCCGCAGTGCAATCCCGAGAAAATCCGCCTCCCCCACCGACACACCGCCGGTGGACAGAATCAGGTCTACCGAGCCCAATGCGCCCAGGCGTTCGCGGGTTTGTTCCAGGTCGTCCGGCAGGATCCCGGCATCCACCACTTCGCAGCCCAGGCGCTCCAGCCAGCTGCACAGCACCCGGCGATTACTGTTGTAGATCTGCCCGGGACCCAGCGGCAGGCCCGGCTCGATCAACTCGTCGCCGGTGGACAGCACAGCCACGCGGGCGCGTCGTACCACCTCCAGCCGATCACGACCCAGCGAAGCCGCCAGGCCCAACTCGATCGGGCCCAGGCGTGTACCTGCTGGTAACACCCACTCGCCCACCGTGGTTTCCTGGCCTTGGGGACGGATGTTTTGATCCACCTGCAACGCTTCGGTGAAGCTCACCCGCTGATCGGCATGGACCACGGCGTTTTCCTGCATCTCGACGCAGTCCGCGCCCTCCGGTACCGGGGCTCCGGTGAAGATCCGCGCGCAGGTACCGGCAGCCAAGGGCTCGGGTGCCGTGCCCGCAAAAATGCGCTGGCTGACTACCAGTGGCTCACCGGTCCAGTCCGCCAGGCGCAGGGCGTATCCGTCCATGGCGCTGTTGGGCCAGGGCGGCAAGTCCAGCGTGGAGATCAACGCCTGGGCCAGCACCCGACCATCACACTCGGCCAGCGCCAACGTTTCCGGCTCGCGGATCGGCGCTGCCTCGGCCATCGCCAGCAATTGTTCGAGGGCGTCTTCCACCGGCATCAACGCGCCGGTCTTGCCCGGCTTACCCACGGGATTCACAGGGCTCGGCCTGTTTCAAATGCGGGACGAAGTTGCACGGACGGTGACGGTTATCCAGTTGCTCGGCGAGAATCCCGTCCCAACCGGTGCGCACCGCGTTGGTGGAGCCCGGCAGGCAGCACACCAGTGTGCCGTTGGCCAGGCCGGCCAGGGCACGGGATTGCACGGTGGAGGTGCCGATATCGGCCACGGAGATTTGCCGGAACAGTTCGCCGAAACCATCCACCTGTTTATCCAGCAGGCAGCTCACCGCTTCCGGGGTGCTGTCGCGGCCGGTGAAGCCGGTGCCGCCGGTGATCAACACCACCTGCACCACGTCTTCGGCAATCCAGTGCGCCACTTGCGCACGGATTTTGTACAGATCATCTTTAAGCAAAACTCGCTCGGCCAGCAGGTGACCGGCGGCGGTCAGGCGGTCGACGAAGACCTGGCCCGAGGTGTCGGTTTCCAGGGTGCGGGTGTCGCTGACCGTCAATACAGCGATATTCAGGGGTACAAAGGGCGCATCAGCCTTGGCTTTCATGGCTCGGTCCGGTTGTCGAAGGAACAGCCCGATGTTATATCACAGCCCCCCATTTCACTGCCCGCAGGAGCCGTCATGCCAAGCCATTCTTCCCCACTGCCCTGCTCGATCCTTTTGCTGGCCGGCGGTCGTGGCCAGCGCATGGGCGGCCTCGACAAGGGTTTGCTGGACTGGCACGGGCAGCCGCTGATCGCGCACCTGCATCGCCTGGTGCGGCCGTTGACCGACGACCTGATCATCTCCTGCAATCGCAACCAGGCGCAGTACGCGGCCTACGCCGATCAATTGGTCGGCGATGACAGCCCCGACTTTCCAGGGCCACTGGCCGGCATTCGCGCAGGACTGGCGGTGGCGCAGCATGGGCATCTGCTGGTATTGCCGTGCGATGTGCCGCAGATCGATGCACGATTGCTCGCCGACCTGCGCAGCACGGCGCAGCAAAACCCGTTGCTGCCGGTGATGGTGCGCCACGGCGATTTCTGGGAACCGCTGCTCTGCGTGATCCCCACTTCGCTGCG
>NZ_JACARK010001184.1:0-580 GCF_013386655.1 Pseudomonas sp. K5002
GCGTTTGTCGGCGGGATGGACGATGCCGGGCGTTGGGCCCTGGTACGGCGGGCGCCGGTGGCGGACGGCAGACGTCCGGGGGCTCACTCGGCCGAGACGCTGGAGCATGTGGCGATGACCTTGCTGCGCCGCTACGGGGTGGTGTTCTGGCGCCTGCTGGAGCGCGAGGCGGACTGGCTGCCCAGTTGGCGGGAATTGCTGCGTACGTTCCACCGGCTGGAGGCCCGGGGCGAGATTCGGGGCGGGCGGTTTGTAAGTGGTTTGGCGGGGGAACAGTTTGCGTTGCCGGAAGCGATTCCGCTGCTGCGGGAAGTTCGGCGGCGGCCTCACGATGGAAGCTTGATTGCCGTGTGTGGGGCGGATCCGCTGAACCTGGTCGGTACGCTGCAGCCGGGTAGCAAGGTGCCGGCGTTGAGCGGCAATCGGTTGGTGTACCGGGATGGTTTGCCGGCGGCGGTGGAGATTGCCGGCAAGCAGCAGGTGTTGCTGGAGTTGGATCAGCAGGAGGCCGGGTTGGTGCGGGAAAAACTGATCAGACACTGACTTGTGCAGCGCCCGTAATGACGCCTTCGCGAGCAAG
>NZ_JACARK010001185.1:0-1928 GCF_013386655.1 Pseudomonas sp. K5002
TGAGCACGGAAATGGCCATGACCCTGCAGGTGCTGGAAGACGAAGAGTGGGAGGTGTTTGCGGTGCCGGCGGGGGGCATGTTCCTCTGGGCGCGCCCTGGTGTCGGCGACCGTTCCACCGTGCAGGCGCGGGCTCGCCGGCTGGGGGTGTTGCTGTCGCCGGGGACGCTTTTCAGCCCGACGGGCGAATCCAGCGACTGGCTGCGCATCAATGTGGCCTACGCTTCTGATCAGCGTGCACTGGCGTTGTTCAAGGCCATGGGGCCGGCAGGATCGACCTCTACCATTCTGAAAACGACGAGGATGTAGCTTTTTGCCATTATTGTGGCGCCAAACCCTTGTATTCAGTGCCCCGGGGTTGCGAATCTCGCTGCATCGAAACCTGGCTTGATGGCATTCGCCATTGCAAGAGGACTCAAGTGCAATGATTTCTGCCGTGCAACGACGTTTTGCCAACCTCGGTATGGCCAAGAAACTGGGCTTGGGCTTTGCCCTGGTACTGCTGTTGACGGCATTGGTGGCCGCGATTGGCGTATGGTCGCTGCAAACCGTTGGCCAGCGCTTCGAGGGCCTTAAAGCCATGTCGGCGCTCAACAGCGGCTTGCTCAAGGTGCGCTTGATCGAGCAGGACTACGCGCTGCATGCCGACCCCAAGTCGGTGGACGCCTTGCACGAAAGTGTCGACGCGTTGGCGGCTCAGGCGGTAATTCTCAAGGCCCAGTCGCCTGCCAATGTCCCGGTGATGAGCGACGTCGAGCAGGCGCTGGCGGCGTATCGCAAGGCGTTCGATGAGTTTGTCGAGCTGACCCAGACCAAGGACCTGGCGCTGGAAATGGCCAGTTGGTCGGTCTCCAGTGTCGCCAACAACCTTGATGTGTTGCAGGCCGGGCTGGCGGACGACGGCGCCTATGGCCTTAAGGAAAGCCAGGGCAAGGAAGGTGCCGAATTCATCGAGCAGGCGGGGCAGGTCAGCCAGGTCTCGCGCCTGATGCTGCAGGCCATGAACGAAGCGCACGTGCGCCTGGACCAGAGCCGCAAGGGCGATGACGAGAACGCCGAGCAAGGCAAGATCGAGCAGGCCGATCAGGCCCTGGCCCAGGTCGAACAGCTGAAAACCACCGTCAAGGATCCTGGCTACCAAACCGTGCTTAACGAAGTGTCCGGGCATATCGCGGCCTTCAGCGAAAAACTCGGCGAATACACCGGGCTGCTGGCCCAGGAAAAAGTCGTCTACAAGCAGTTGCACGAGCGCGCAGCCGAAGTGGTCACCCGGGTCAATCAGGCCTACGACGCAGAAGACCTGTCGATGCAGTCGCAGTTGAAGAAAAGCGCGTTGCTGATCATCGGTTCTTCGGCGTTGGCGTTATTGGTCGGGCTGATTGCCGCGTGGATCATTACCCGTTTGATCGTTGCACCGTTGCGCAGCGTGATTGCAGTGGCCCAGCAGATTGCCGCCGGTGATCTCAGTGGCCGTATGGAAGTCAGTCGCCGGGACGAGATGGGCCAGTTGATGCTCGCGATGCAACAGATGAGCAGCGGCCTGAGCAGCATGGTCAGCGGGTTGCAGGCGGGTATCGAGCAACTGGCCAGCTCGGCCCATTCGCTGTCCAGCGTCACCGAGCAGACCAATATCGAGGTCAGCAGCCAGAAGGAAGAAACCGAGCAGGTGGCCACGGCCATGAACCAGATGACCGCCACCGTGCACGATGTGGCGCGCAACGCCGAAGAAGCGGCCCAGGCGGCGCAGACGGCGGATGACAAGGTCGACAGCGGCCAGCAGGTGGTGCGTCAGAGCTTGCAGCGTATCGAGTTGCTGGCCAGCTCCGCGACCTCCGCCAGTACCAGCATCGAAAGCCTGAGCGCGGAGATCCAGACTATCGGCACCGTCCTTGAGGTGATCAAGAGCGTGGCCGAGCAAACCAACCTGCT
>NZ_JACARK010001186.1:0-613 GCF_013386655.1 Pseudomonas sp. K5002
GCGAAGCCGACACTCGCCAGCAACGACCAACCACAGGCCACCACCAGCGAGCGGCGCAAGGCCTGGCGGTCGTGGGCGCCGATGGCGTGGCCGCACAAGGCTTCCACGGCGTGGGCCAGTCCGTCCAGGGCGTGGGCCGTCAGCAACAGACCATTGAGCAGCAGCGCATTCGCCGCCACCGTGGCATCCCCCAAGCGAGCGCCTTGCACGGTGATCATGAAAAACACCGATTGCAGGGCCAGGCTGCGGATGAAGATATCGCGGTTCACCGCCAGCAGCGGGCGCCAGCTTTGCCACAGCTTGAGCGTGGCCCAGGCGATATGGCCGGGGTAGGCACGCAGGGCTTTTTGGGTAAGGGCCAGGCCGAGCAGGGCCCCGGTCCATTCGGCGATCACCGAGGCGCGGGCCGAGCCGACCACGCCCCAATCCAGGCCCAGCACGAACCACAGGTTGAGGGCGATGTTGACGAGGTTGGTGGTCAGCAGAATCGCCAGCGGCGCGCGGGCGTTCTGGGTGCCGAGGAACCAGCCCACCAGCGCGTAGCTGGCCAGAGCGGCGGGCAGGCCGAAGAGGCGGGTGTGGAAGAATTCGCGGGTCAGTTGGTTCAGCTCGG
>NZ_JACARK010001187.1:0-948 GCF_013386655.1 Pseudomonas sp. K5002
GGCCGAGGAGAAAGTGTCGCTGAGCCTGGCGGGGTATCGCGCGGGCAAGGGCGACCTGATGAGCGTGGTCAGCGCCCGCCGCGAGTGGGTCGAGGCGCGCTTCAAACAGATTGATGCCATTGAACAGCGCGCCCTGACCGGCGCCCAGCTGTATTTTGCTTACGGGGAACCCGCCAATGAATAACCGAATCGTGAATATGGCCCTGTTGGGCGGCGTCCTGCTGCTGGGTCTGGGTGGCGGCTATTGGCTGGCGCAGATGCGCGAGGCACAGCCGGTCACGGCCGGGACGATGCAGGCGCCGGACGAGAAAAAGGCGCTGTACTGGTACGACCCGATGTACCCGCAGCAAAAATTCGACAAGCCGGGCAAGTCGCCCTTCATGGACATGCAACTGGTGCCGCGCTACGCCGGTGGCGCCGAGGAGAGTGCGGCGATTCAGATCGACCCCAGCCTGACCCAGAACATCGGCGTGCGCCTGGCGAGCGTCAGCCGTGGGGTGCTGGCGTCGAGTCTTGAGCTGTCGGGAATCCTCGCCTTCAACGACCGCGATGTGGCGGTGGTGCAGGCGCGGGCTGCCGGATTTGTCGAGCGGGTTTACGCCCGTGCGCCGGGGGATGTGCTCAAGTCTCAGGCGCCCCTGGCGGACATTCTGGTGCCTGAATGGGCCGCCGCTCAGGAAGAGTTCCTTGCTCTGCGACACAGCGATCCAGGTTTGTTGGCTGCCGCCCGCCAGCGTCTGCGCTTGAGCGGAATGCCTGCCGGGCTGATCACGCAGATGGAGCGCAGCGGCCGGGTGCAATCGGTGATGACCATCACCACCCCGCTGGGCGGCGCGTTGCAAACCCTCGACGTACGCGAAGGCATGACCGTCGCGGCGGGTCAAACCCTGGCGCGGGTCAATGGCCTGGGCACCGTGTGGCTGCAGGTCGCCGTGCCTGAAGCCCAGG
>NZ_JACARK010001188.1:0-1709 GCF_013386655.1 Pseudomonas sp. K5002
CCTGACCCCGGAAGACGTGCAGAGCTGGAAGCCGGGCGAAACCGTGCTGCTCAACGGCAAGATGCTCACCGGTCGCGACGCCGCGCACAAGCGCATGGTCGAGATGCTGAACAAGGGCGAAACCCTGCCGGTGGACCTCAAGGGTCGCTTCATCTACTACGTGGGCCCGGTTGATCCGGTGCGCGAAGAAGTGGTGGGGCCTGCCGGTCCGACCACCGCCACGCGGATGGACAAGTTCACCCGCCAGATCCTCGAGCAAACCGGCCTATTGGGCATGATCGGCAAATCCGAGCGCGGCCCGACCGCTATCGAAGCGATCAAGGACCACAAGGCGGTTTACCTGATGGCAGTGGGCGGCGCGGCTTACCTGGTGGCCCAGGCCATCAAGAAATCCCGCGTCGTGGCGTTCGCCGAGCTGGGCATGGAAGCGATCTACGAGTTCGACGTGAAAGACATGCCGGTCACCGTTGCCGTTGATAGCAAGGGCGAGTCGGTACACATCACCGGTCCTGCTATCTGGCAGAAAAAGATCAGTGAAAGCCTGGCGGTTGAAGTGCAGTAAGCATTTCCCCTGCAAGGATAAAAGGCGACCACTACGGTCGCCTTTTTTTGTTTCATGCACCTCTCACTGTGGCGAGGGAGCTNNCCGCGGACAAACCCACCACCGCCACAACAGCCATGCGCCTCATGCTATGGTGCTCGCCCCTAATTGCACTGTTCATCTTCGTATGATTGCGATTCCCCGCCCGCTGCGTTTGACCCTCTACTCGTTGCTGATCATCGCCGGCGCGGTACTGGCTGCCGCCCTGGCTACCCGCCACGCCGAACGCCTGGCCCTGGTGGATGACGCCGCCCGCGCCAATCAGCAGCTCATGCTTTATGGCAACTCCCTGCACACCCTGATCGAACGCTACCGCGCCCTGCCCGCCGTGCTGGCCCTGGACTCGGAAATGATCAGCGCCTTGAAGGGCCCGCTGGACACCGCCACCCAGGATTTGCTCAACCGCAAGCTGGAGCGCATCAACGGCGCCGCCCAGTCCTCGACCCTGGAACTGATGGACCGCAACGGCCTCGCCGTGGCCGCCAGCAACTGGAACCTGCCCAGCAGTTATGTGGGGCACAACTACGCGTTTCGTCCCTACTTCAGCCAAACCTTGAGCCAGGGCACCGGGCGTTTTTATGCAGTGGGCGTGACCACCGGGATTCCGGGGTATTTCCTCTCCAGCGCGGTGGTCGGCGAGAACGAGCAGTTCCTCGGTGCCATGGTGGTCAAGCTGGAGTTCCCGGAACTGGAGCGCGAGTGGGCCCAGGGCAATGACTTGCTGCTGGTCAGCGATGCCCGGGGCATTGTGTTTATCGCCAATCAGCCGGGCTGGCGCTACCGCGCGCTGCGTCCGTTGTCGGACAGCGACCATGCCGAACTCAAGGCCACCCGCCAATACGACAAGAAACAATTGCTGCCGCTGGACACCGAAGCCTTGCAACGCTTTGACGAAAACAGCCACCTGATGCGCGTCGACGGCCCCGACGGCAAGGCCAATTACATTTGGGAATCCCTGCCGCTGAAGGCCGAAGGCTGGACCTTGCACCTGCTGCGCAAGCCACAATTTGCCTTTGAAGACCAACGCAACGCCGGCCTCGCCGCCGCCGGCTCATGGCTGGCGCTGGTGTTCCTGGTGCTGTTCCTGACCCAGCGCTGGCGCCTCGCC
>NZ_JACARK010000012.1:0-11963 GCF_013386655.1 Pseudomonas sp. K5002
CCCATTGCTGCCTGGAAGGCATCGCCGCCAACCGCCCCAGCGTCACCGGCGCCCGCGGCCTTCGTGTACTCGGCGCGATCTACCCCGCCTGAATCCCACACAGCAAAACGCCGCTTGGCCCTATCAAGGCCAAGCGGCGTTTTTATATCCGCTGTCGATCAGATCGAGAACGAAGACCCGCAACCACAAGTGGTGGTGGCATTCGGGTTCTTGATCACGAAGCGCGAACCTTCCAGACCTTCCTGATAGTCCACCTCGGCTCCTGCCAGGTACTGGAAGCTCATCGGATCGACAACCAGGCTGACGCCCTCGCGCTCAACGATGGTGTCGTCATCGGCCACGTCTTCATCGAAGGTAAAACCGTACTGAAACCCTGAACAACCGCCGCCCGTAACAAATACGCGCAGCTTCAAGCGATCATTACCCTCTTCATCGACCAGGCTCTTCACCTTGTGCGCAGCACCGTGGGTGAATTGCAAAGCCGTGGGGGTGAAGGATTCAACGCTCATGCTGATAATCTCCCGGCGTAGCGCCGCCATATGCGTGATGGCGGGCATTATCCGCTTCTCCTAGAAAAGCGGTCAACTATTGTTACGGTATATCAATCTGCGCAGCGGCCATTAAAAACACGAAAGGCCCGATCAACGGGCCTTTGCGCAACAGCAGAAAATTTACGGCAGCATGCCCGCGTGGGACAGGCCCAGCTTCTCATCCAGGCCAAACAGGATGTTCATGTTCTGCACAGCCTGGCCCGAAGCACCCTTGACCAGGTTGTCGATAACCGACAATACCACCACCAGGTCACCATCCTGTGGACGATGCACTGCGATACGGCACACGTTGGCACCGCGCACGCTGCGGGTCTCCGGGTGGCTGCCCGCCGGCATCACATCGACGAACGGCTCATTGGCATAGCGCTTTTCAAACAGCGCCTGCAGGTCTACCGAGCGATCAACGACTGTCGCATACAGTGTGGAGTGGATCCCGCGGATCATCGGTGTCAGGTGCGGCACAAACGTCAGGCCGACATCCTTGCCCGCAGCACGACGCAGCCCCTGGCGAATTTCCGGCAAGTGACGATGGCCTTTGACTGCATAGGCTTTCATGCTTTCCGACGTCTCGGAGTAAAGCGAACCTACAGCGGCCCCACGACCAGCACCACTGACGCCCGACTTGCAGTCAGCAATCAGCCGCGATGCATCCGCCAGCCCGGCTTCCAGCAATGGCAGGAAACCCAACTGCGTAGCGGTCGGATAGCAACCCGGCACAGCGATCAGGCGTGCTTGCTTGATCTGCTCACGATTGACTTCCGGCAGGCCGTACACCGCCTCTTCCAGCAACTGCGGTGCACCGTGAGGCTGGCCGTACCACTTGGCCCACTCATCGGCGTCCTGCAGGCGGAAGTCTGCCGACAAGTCGATCACCTTGGTGCCGGCGGCCAGCAACTCGCCCGCCAGGGCATGGGCCACACCGTGAGGCGTGGCAAAGAACACCACATCACACGCGCCCAGGGTCTTGATATCCGGAACGCTGAACGCCAGGCCGTCATAGTGGCCTCGCAGGTTCGGGTACATATCGGCCACAGCCAGGCCGGCCTCGGATCGGGAAGTGATCACCACCACCTCAGCTTGCGGATGCTGAGCCAACAGACGCAGCAATTCGACACCGGTGTAACCCGTGCCGCCGACGATACCGACCTTGACCATAAACCTGCCCTCAACGAACCCACTGGAAAGCCGTCGATAATAGGGTTCGTATCGTCCTGCGACAACCTTCAACATGACGTGTAGACGCTAGAGCCACTACTATCTTCAGCTACCGTGAACCTGGGAATAACTAAAAATGCTTTATCTATGGGTCAAAGCCTTTCATATCGTCAGCATCGTCTGCTGGTTTGCCGCGCTGTTCTACCTTCCGCGCCTGTTCGTCTACCACGCCCAAAGCGAGGACACCATCAGCAAGGAACGCTTCAGCGTGATGGAGCGCAAGCTGTACCGCGGCATCATGGGCCCGGCGATGATCGCCAGCCTGGTGTTCGGCGGCTGGCTGATCTACCTCAACCCGGCCATCTTTCAATCCGGCGGGTGGATCCACGCCAAGTTGACTCTGGTAGTACTGCTCATCGGCTACCACCATATGTGCGGCGCGCAGGTAAAACGTTTCGCCCGTGGCGAAAACACCCGCAGCCATGTCTTTTATCGCTGGTTCAATGAAGTGCCAGTTCTGATATTGCTGGCTATCGTAATTTTGGTCGTGGTCAAACCGTTCTAATCTCTATTACTCGGGGTACTTCCAATGTCGCTGCCCGCTTCGCTCGAACAAAATCTGCGCCTGCCCGTCGTGGCTGCGCCGATGTTTCTGATCTCCAACCCGCAACTGGTGCTGGCCTGCTGCCGCAACGGGATCGTCGGCAGCTTCCCTGCCCTCAACCAGCGGGAAAGCAGCGGCTTCAAGGCGTGGCTGGAAGAAATCGAAGCGGGCCTGGCGCTGCTGGATAACCCGGCGCCCTATGCGGTCAACCTGATCGTGCACAACAGTAACCCGCGGGTGGAAGCTGACCTGGCGATCTGCGTCGAGCACAAGGTGCCGATCGTCATCACCAGCCTGGGCGCGGTGAAAGAATTGGTAGACGCGGTGCATAGCTACGGCGGCCTGGTATTCCACGATGTCACCACCCGGCGCCACGCCGAAAAAGCCGCTGAAGCCGGCGTCGATGGCCTGATCGCCGTTGCGGCGGGCGCCGGTGGCCATGCCGGCACCTGGAGCCCGTTCTCGCTGATCGCAGAAATCCGTCAGTTCTTCGACAAAACCCTGCTGCTCGCCGGTTGCCTGAACCACGGCCACGAAATCCTCGCCGCGCAACTGCTCGGCGCCGACCTGGCCTATTTCGGCACGCGTTTTATCGGCACCACCGAAAGCCATGCCCCGGATGCCTATAAAGAGATGCTGCTCACATCGCGCGCCGCCGACATCGTGCACACTCCAGCCGTCTCCGGTGTTCCCGCAAGCTTCATGCGCCAGAGCCTGGAAAATGCCGGTTTCGACCTCGCCGCGCTGCAAGGCAAGGGTGAAGTCAATTTTGGCTCCAAGCTCAAGCCACTCAACGACGAAGCCAAAGCCTGGAAGACCGTGTGGTCCGCCGGCCAGGGCGTCGGAGAGATTGATGATTTGCCCAGCGTCGATGAACTCGTGGCCCGCCTGGATGCCGAATACCGCAAGGCGCTCGAGCATGCGGCACAATTGCCTGAACGCTGGCCACGCTGATCCGCGATCCAAAGCCTGCTGATCAAGGCAGGCCTCCCCTATTCAAGTGACAAGGATGCCCGCATGAGCGACAACCGTTTCAAGATTGTGTTTGATGGCGCATTGCTCCCGGGTGTCGAAAGCACCACCGCCAAGCTGAACCTCGCCGAGTTGTTCAAAAGTGATGTCGACGCGATCGAAAAGCTTTTCACCGGCCGCCCGGTCGCGCTGAAACGCGACCTTTCCCGCGCCGATGCCGAGACCTATCTGCAAGCGCTGAAAAACGCCGGGGTGGATGCGCGGATAGAAGAAGAGCAGCCGGTCGCCTTCAGCCTTGCCGAAACCCATGAAACGGACTCCGGCAGCGCGACTGACTACACCCGCCCCGCCGCATCGCCTTACGCCCCGCCCCGAGCCGCGGTTGGCGAGAACCTGCCGGAGTTTTCCACCCTTAAGGTATTCACCGTCAACGGCCGGATCGGACGCCTGCGCTTCCTGGCGTGGACGCTGGTGCTGAGCGTGGTGATCCTCCTCGTCTCCAGCGTGTTCTTCACCGTCGGACTTGGTATCGCTGCGGTCTCTCCGACGATTGCCATGGTCATTGGCTTCCTCGTGGGGATTGCCATACTCGTGGCCGCTGTGTGGGTCAGCGTACAGATCACCGTGCAGCGCCTGCATGACCTGGGCTGGTCCGGCTGGCTGTGGTTCCTGCACCTGGTGCCCTTCGTTGGCAGCATCTTCCCGATCCTGCTGATGGTCCTCCCCGGTAACACGGGCGCAAACCAGTACGGCGCGCCACCACCGCGTAACTCCACTGCGGTGAAAATCCTCTCCGCATTGTGGCTCGCATTCATTCCGCTGGTATTTGCCGGCGCGGTGTTGGTTGGCATGAGCGGCTACCTGGATCAACTGGAAAGCGATGTAGGTGGCAGCTACGAAAGCAGCTCCATCAACTCCGATGACGACAGCGACCAGGCCACCACCGTCGATGAAGTCGATGTGCAAAGTGCTGACGACACAGCCGAACCTGTAGACTCTACGCAACAGTGAAAAACGCCCGACGCCTGTGACGCCTCTGTCACAGGCCCGGTAGCGTTGCGATGGAGAAACGCATGACCCGTTACGCTCTGATCACCGGTGCCTCCAGCGGCATCGGCCTGGCCTTGGCCGAAGCACTGGCCCGTCGCGGCCGCAGCTTGATTCTGGTGGCCCGCCAGCGTGATCAGTTGGAAAGCATTGCAATCGAATTGACTCAGCGCTTCGGCGTCGAGGTGCTGTTCCGTGCCTGTGACCTGGGCGAGCCCCTGCGGCTCTCCGGGTTCCTGCTGGAACTGGAAGAAGGCGAGCGACAGATCGACCTGCTGGTCAACTGCGCCGGCATCGGTACCAGCGGCCCGTTCCTGGCGCAGGACTGGATGACCGAGCAGGACCTGATGGAGGTCAACATCCTCGCCCTGACCCGCATGTGCCACGCCCTCGGCAACGCCATGGCCCTGCACGGCGGCGGGCAGATTCTCAACGTCGCGTCGGTTGCCGCGTTCCAACCCGGCCCGTGGATGAGCACTTACTACGCCAGCAAGGCCTACGTGCTGCACTTTTCCGAAGGCTTGCGCGAGGAACTGAAGACCTGCGGCATCAAGGTTTCCGTACTTTGCCCCGGCCCGACCCGCACCGCATTCTTCGGCACCGCCCAAATGGACACCGCCAAGCTGGATCGCAGCCAACAGTTGATGAGCCCGGAAGAAGTCGCGCTCTACACCGTGCGTGCGCTGGCCAGGAACAAAGCCATCATCATTCCCGGCCGGCGTAATCGCTGGCTGGCGTTCAGCCCGCGCCTGAGCCCGCGCTGGCTGACCCGCAAGATTGCCGGCGCGATCAACAAGGCCTATTGCCCGCGCTGATCGCCTGAGTACACTCACCCTGCACTTTCACAATGGAGAAACAGCTGTGGATACTCTGTTCACCAAGATCATCAACAGAGAAATACCCGCGAAGATCATCTACGAGGATGACCAGGTCCTGGCCTTCCACGACATCGCGCCAATGGCACCTGTGCATTTCCTGGTGATTCCGAAAAAGCCGATCCGCACCCTCAACGACCTCACCGAGGAAGACAAGGCGCTGGCCGGGCATATCCTGTTCACCGCCCAGCGCCTGGCGGTTGAGCAAGGCTGTGAGAAGGGCTTCCGTGTGGTGATGAACTGCAACGAAGATGGCGGACAGACCGTTTATCACATCCACATGCATGTTCTGGGTCAACGCCAGATGAACTGGCCGCCGGGCTGAGCACTACCTGTGGCGAGGGAGCTTGCTCCCGCTGGGCTGCGTAGCAGCCCCAAAAACGAGAGCGCTGCGTACTCCAGCGCGAGCAAGCTCCCTCGCCACACAAGCAATTTGACCCAGCGCAAACGCTTCCCCCTCTCTTGCGGTAAACTGGCCGCCGAGATTCTTCCCGGAGGTCAGCATGACTACCCAACGTCACTACTCGCCGATTGATCGTCTGTTGCTGCAAGCCGATACGGCCATGCGCACGCTGCTGCCATTCAGCGGCCAACCGCACCGCCCGTCGCCCGCCATCGTGCGGCCCGAAGCGCAGATGAGCGAGACCGACACCCGCCACGTCGCCGGCCTGATGCGTATCAACCATACCGGTGAGGTCTGTGCCCAGGCGCTGTACCAGGGCCAGGCCCTGACCGCCAAGCTGCCGCAAGTGCGCGCCGCGATGGAACATGCCGCCGAAGAAGAAATCGATCACCTGGCCTGGTGCGAACAACGCATTCGCCAGTTGAACAGCCATCCGAGCGTGCTGAACCCGCTGTTCTACGGCTTATCGTTTGGCATTGGTGCGGTGGCCGGACTGATCAGCGACAAAGTCAGCCTGGGTTTTGTGGCCGCCACCGAGCATCAGGTGTGCAAACACCTCAATGAACACCTCGAGCAACTGCCGGCTGAAGACGAAAAGTCCCGGGCGATTCTTGAGCAGATGCGCATTGATGAAGAACATCACGCCGAAAGCGCGCTGGACGCGGGCGGCTTCCGCTTCCCGGCACCGGTGAAATTTGGCATGAGCCTGCTGGCCAAGGTCATGACCAAAAGCACGTACCGCATCTAGTTTCAGCAGAAAACAAAAAAGGGCGCTATCAAGCGCCCTTTCTTTTTGCCTGCCGATTGAAGAATCAGCCCAACTCAATGATCTCGTAATCATGAGTGATGGCAACGCCCGCAGCGCCCAGCATGATCGAGGCCGAGCAGTACTTCTCTGCCGACAACTCGATGGCCCGCTTGACCTGGGCTTCTTTAAGCGCCCGGCCCTTGACGACAAAGTGCATGTGGATCCTGGTAAACACCTTCGGGTCTTCGGTGGCACGCTCGGCTTCCAGGAATGCTTCGCAGCTTTCCACCGCCTGGCGGGACTTCTTCAGGATGCTCACCACATCGAAATTGCTACAACCGCCTACACCGAGCAGGAGCATTTCCATCGGGCGTACGCCCAGGTTGCGGCCACCGGCTTCCGGCGGGCCGTCCATGACCACCACGTGGCCACTGCCCGACTCACCGAGGAACATGGCTTCGCCCGCCCATTGGATGCGTGCCTTCATCGCCCAGACTCCACTGCTAAAAAAGGGTCGCCAGCTTAGCACAGCACTTTGGGCCGGCAGCGTTTCCCATGAAAGCGATCAACAGCAGGGTTTGCTGGGTAAATTCCCTAATGAAGTCAGAATGTGTCTGTTAAGCTGGCGCCAAATCAATGGCGCATTGCCATCCATTGGATGATGTAGCTTAGCCGTTGATCGCGCTGGATAAAAAAACAAGCTCACCAACACCGTGCAGTCTTTTCGGGATACAACCATGGTTGCTATTACTCCCACACCCAAAATCAAGAACCTCGACAAACTGCTGATGCATTGTCAGCGCCGGCGTCATCCAGCCAAGCACAACATCATCTGCGCGGGCGAGCGCTCGGAATCCCTGTTCTTCATCATCAAAGGCTCGGTCACCATCCTGATCGAGGATGACGATGGTCGCGAAATGATCATCGCCTACCTCAATACCGGTGATTTCTTCGGTGAACTCGGGCTTTTCGAACAAGCCGGCAAGGAACAGCAACGCAGTGCCTGGGTGCGGGCCAAGGTCGAATGCGAAGTCGCCGAGATCAGCTATACGAAATTTCGCGAACTGGCCCAGCAGGATCCCGACATTCTGTACGCCCTGAGCGGCCAGATCGCACAGCGCCTGAGAGACACCACGCGCAAAGTCGGCGACCTGGCGTTCTTCGACGTCACCGGCCGGGTTGCCCGCTGCCTGCTGGAGTTGTGCAAGCAACCGGACGCCATGACCCATCCCGACGGGATGCAGATCAAGATCACCCGCCAGGAAATCGGGCGGATCGTCGGTTGCTCAAGGGAAATGGTTGGCCGCGTGCTCAAGGACCTGGAGGAACGCAACCTGGTGCATGTCAAAGGCAAGACCATGGTGGTCTTCGGTACGCGTTAAACCGGCAGGAAACTCGCAAGCATCTGACGGTACAACGTATCAAGCCGGGCAATCGCGTCTGGCGCCGCAAAGGCTTCGTGCAGGGCGATGTGGCTTTCGGCGCGCACCCGTTGTTCCAGGCCGCACGCTTCATTGAAGCGATTGACCGCGGCGATCAACTCGACGCGATCGTCATCCAGCAGCAACGCACCATGCACCAACCCCACCGGGCGCCCGCCGCTCTGGCGCCAGCGCTGGGCGGTACCGACCATTTTGCGACCATCAAGGTTGACGTTGTAGCGACCGTCGCAAAACGCACCGTCGATCTCGCCCACCGACGCGTTGCCACCCAACTCGGTCAGCAGGTCGCAAATCGGCTGGCACAGACGCTGGTAGCCGGTTTCGATACGGCCCTGGTCACCTTCACTGCGTGGTGGCGCGTAGACCAACGCGATATTGACCGTGGCTGCCGATTGCGGAACCGGCTCACCGCCCGTTTCCCGCAGCAGCACCGGCCAACCGGCGTCTGCCGACACCTGGCTGGCGGTCTCGAATGCCGGAAGGCGGCTCAAACGACGAGGCATCACCAACGCTTGATCGCTGGGCTGCCAGAACAGCAGGCCGAACGGTTGCTCGCCGGCACAGACCGCGGCGAGCAAATCCTGCTCGGCCTTAAGGCCTGCCTCGACCGTCATCGCCACCGGCTGGGTCATCATCAATCCAGGGTCGAGCCACTGACGGCAACGCCACGCTCCGGGAAGAACAGGCGCTGCAATTCAGCCCCCGGGTTCTCGGCACGCATGAAGGTTTCGCCGACGAGGAACGAGTACACGCCGCTGATTTCCATCAGTTCC
This sequence comes from Pseudomonas sp. K5002, assembly GCF_013386655.1. Lineage (NCBI taxonomy): Bacteria > Pseudomonadati > Pseudomonadota > Gammaproteobacteria > Pseudomonadales > Pseudomonadaceae > Pseudomonas > Pseudomonas sp. K5002. The sequence continues at coordinate 8,571 of NZ_JACARK010000012.1, forward strand.
ACATCGGCGCGATTGACGATGCCGCTTTCGGTGATCACCAACCGGTCGCGCGGGATGCGCGGCAACAGGTCGAGGGTGTTTTCCAGGCTGACTTCGAAGGTGTGCAGGTTGCGGTTGTTGACGCCCACCAACGGTGTGTCGAGGGTTTTCAACGCGCGTTCCAGTTCATCACCGTCGTGCACTTCCACCAGCACGTCGAGGCCGACGCTCTTGGCCACGGCCGCCAGTTCAGCCATTTTCACGTCATCCAGTGCGGAGACGATCAACAGCACGCAATCGGCGCCCAAGGCACGGGCTTCGACGATCTGGTAAGGGTCGACCATGAAGTCCTTGCGGATCACCGGCAGCGAACACGCCGCACGCGCTTGCTGCAGGTACAGGTCGGAACCCTGGAAATAGTCGATATCGGTCAACACCGAGAGGCACGTCGCGCCGCCCTTCTCGTAGCTTTTGGCAATGTCTTCAGGGATGAAGATCTCGCGAATCACGCCCTTGCTCGGCGAAGCCTTCTTGATTTCAGCGATAACGGCCGGCTGTTTTTCCTTGGCCTGCTTGATCAGCGCATTGGCGAACCCACGCGGTGCATCGGCGGTTTTCGCCAGGCCTTCCAGCTCAGCCAGGCTGACCCGGGCACGGCGCTCGGCGACTTCTTCTGCCTTGCGGGCCAGGATTTTTTCCAGAACGGTCGGAACACTCATCCTTCATTCTCCACTTTGAACACCGCAGTAAACGCACCCAGTTCTTCGAGCTTTTCGCGCGCCAGCCCGGTATGCAATGCATCATGAGCGAGGGCAACACCCTCTTTAAGACTGTAGGCGTGATCCGCGGCGTACAGCGCCGCACCGGCGTTGAGCACAATCATTTCTGCGGCTTTCTGGCCGTTTTCGGTCTTGCGGCGTCCCAGGGCATCGCGAATCAGTTCAAGGGAGGCGGCCGGGCTTTCTACCGCCAGGCCGTGCAGGCTCTGGCTTTTCATGCCGAGGTCTTCTGGCTCGACCCAATACTCGGTGACCTGGTCGTTCTTCAGCTCCGCCACGAAGGTCGGTGCTGCCAGGCTGAACTCGTCGAGGCCATCCTTGGAATGCACCACCAGCACGTGCTTGCTGCCCAGGCGCTGCAGGACTTCAGCCAATGGCCGGCACAGCGCCTGGCTGAACACGCCCACTACCTGATGCTTCACACCGGCCGGATTCGTAAGCGGGCCGAGCATGTTGAACAGGGTACGCAAGCCCAAGTCCTTGCGCGGGCCGGCGGCGTGTTTCATCGCGCCGTGATGGGACTGGGCAAACATGAAGCCGATACCGACATGATCGATGCAGCGCGCCACTTGTACCGGGGTCAGGTTCAGGTAGATGCCTGCAGCTTCCAGCAAATCGGCGCTGCCGCTTTTACCCGACACCGCGCGGTTACCATGCTTGGCCACGGTGCAGCCGGCAGCGGCCACCACAAAGGAAGAAGCCGTCGACACGTTGAAAATGTTCGCACCGTCGCCGCCGGTGCCGACCACGTCGACCACGCCGTCGAGGGTCTTGAGTTCAACCTTGTCGGCCAGCTCACGCATGACCGACACAGCGCCGACGATTTCGTCGATGCTCTCGCTCTTCATGCGCATGGCCATCATGAACGCGCCGATCTGCGCGTCGGTGCATTGACCGGTCATGATCTCGCGCATCACATCGCTCATTTCAGCGGTGCTCAGGTCCAGATGGCCGACGATACGGCTCAGGGCAGTCTTGATATCCATGAAAAGTCCTTAGCGCGTGCCGCCGCTCTGCTTGAGAAAGTTAGCGAACAGCTCGAAGCCCTGCTCGGTCAAAATCGATTCCGGGTGAAATTGCACCCCTTCGACGTTCAGTGTCTTATGACGCAGGCCCATGATCTCGTCGACGGAGCCGTCTTCCAGCTGGGTCCAGGCCGTCAGCTCAAGGCACTCGGGCAGGGTTTCACGCTTGACCACCAGCGAGTGGTAGCGGGTTACCGTTACCGGCAGGTTCAAACCCTGGAATACGCCCTGGTCCTTGTGAAATACCGGGCTGGTCTTGCCGTGCATTACCTGGCGAGCGCGGACGACGTCGCCACCGAAGGCCTGGCCGATGGACTGATGGCCCAGGCACACGCCCAGGATCGGCAGCTTGCCGGCAAAGTATTGGATGGCTTCGAGGGAGATGCCCGCTTCGGTCGGCGTACACGGGCCTGGGGAGACGACGATGCGTTCAGGGTTCAACGCGGCGATCTGGGCCACGGTCAATTCGTCGTTGCGCACCACCTTGACCTCGGCGCCGAGCTCGCCCAAGTACTGCACAACGTTGTAGGTAAAGGAGTCGTAGTTATCAATCATCAGCAACATGTGGGTTAAAACCTCTTGAATTCACTGACTTCTAATGACGGCCTTCCAAGGGAGTGACCCGCTGCCAGACGCACTTTCCGGTTGCCGGGGTTGGCCGGCAAGGGGCGTTTAACAGAGGGTGAAGAAGGCAAATCGGTACAGGTCCGGCGGGGCCGGTAGAGAAAAGTTAGGCGCGCCAACGCCAACGGGCGTGTGCCTTGACTACTCGCATCAAGAGTTTGCTGATGATCAACACGGGGAGGGTCTCATTCATACGTTCAGGCACAGTAACGTAGCCTCGCCAACGGTGCAATATCGAGCCGCAAATACGGGGGAAACTGCCCGACTGATAATTGGCGTCAAACTTTTCAGAACCCTTCCAAGGGCGCTACAGTCACAGTGCTGACAAAAAAACAAAATCATGGACGGACTCATGACCAAGATGCCCTATTTCACCCCCATCGTCGGCTGCCTCTTGGCGCTGGCATGCTCGCAAGCCTTCGCCGCACCCTCGCCTTATTCGACGATGGTCGTTTTCGGTGACAGCCTGGCCGACGCCGGTACATTTGCCGACCCTGGCGCACCGGGCTCAACCTATCGCTTCACCAACCGCACCGGCCCGCAATACTTCGACGGCAGCGGCGAAAGCACATCGCTGATCTCCTCGACGTTATTGGGCGGCAAGCTGGGGGTTGCCCCGGGCGACCTGAATGCCTCGACCTCGCCGGAGCGCGCCGCGCTGGGCCAGCCAGACGGCAATAACTGGGCCGTCGGCGGCTACACCACCCAACAGATCTACGATGCCATCACCGGTAATTCCACCGTCACCGACAGCGACACCGGGCAGGTATTGCGTACACGTCCCGGATACCTGGCATCAACGGGGGGCCGAGCCGACCCCAACGCGTTGTACTTTCTCTCCGGCGGCGGCAATGACTTCCTCGACGGACTGGTCCTCAGCCCCGACCAGGCCTCGGCCGCAGCCGGGCGCCTGGCCGACAGCGCCCAGGCGCTGCAACAGGCTGGCGCCCGTTATGTAATGGTATGGATGCTGCCGGACCTGGGCC
>NZ_JACARK010000120.1:0-2851 GCF_013386655.1 Pseudomonas sp. K5002
GCCTTGCAGGGGCGAGTGGCGGCCGAGCTTGAAGGCGATGATCGAGGAGTCGTTGCGGGTCACGTAGTAGCGCCCGTTGGCCTCGGTGGTCCAGGTCTCGCGCTCGTCAAGACGCTGGAAACCGGCCGCTTCCAGGCGCTGTGCAAGGGCGGCGGTGGCATGGAACGGGGTAGGGGAGGCCTTGAGGAAGTCGATCAGGCCTTGGTTCAACTCTTCGCGCATAAGTAGCTCCAGACAGCAATGGCGCGAGTTTACCGTCCGACGGGATAAGTGCACAGAACAAATGTGGGAGCGGNNCCCGCTCCCACATTTTAATTGCGTTTACAGGTTAAAACGGCGCGGGGCACTCGAAGCGCAGACGCTCGCCGCTCTGGGGATGGGTGAAGCTCAGCATGCTGGCGTGCAGGCACAGACGTGGCCAGGCAGCCAAGGCCTGTTCGTGGGCGTACAAGCCATCGCCCAGCAACGGATGCCCGATGGACAGCATATGCACGCGCAGTTGATGGGAGCGGCCGGTGATCGGCGTCAGCTCAACCCGGCACCAGTCGCCGCAACGCTCCAGGACTTTCCAGAAGGTCAGCGCGTTCTTGCCGAACTCGTGGTCCACCACGTGCCGTGGCTTGGTCGGTGGGTCGTAGCGCAAGGGCAAGTCGATGCTGCCGCTGTCCAGTTCCGGTTGGCCCCAGCACAGTGCGGTGTAGGCCTTTTCGGTTTCCCGGTCATGAAACTGGCGGGACAGTTCACGGTGGGTATCCGCGTCTCGGGCCAGCAGGATGATCCCGGACGTTTCCCAGTCCAGGCGATGGACGATGCGGGCTTCGGGGTAGCCGTTTTCCTGCAGGCGGGTGATCAGGCAGTCCTTGTTGTCGTCGGCGCGACCGGGCACCGAGAGCAGCAGGGTAGGCTTGTTCACCACCAGGACAGCAGCGTCCTGATGAAGGATATGGACATTGGACAACGGCATTAAAACAGCCTCGTAACAAACGCCAACGGCGGCTCGCTCACCCGGCCCCGTGAGGGGAGCCAGGTAACCGAGCCGCCGTGGCGACCGCCTTTTCGATCAACGATCAGGCAGGGTGATATTGAGTTCCAGAATCGAGCAGCTGCCGTCATTTTCCAGGGCGACATGCACGTCATCGTTACCGATGTTGACGTACTTGCGGATCACTTCCACCAGTTCCTTCTGCAGGGCTGGCAGGTAATCCGGGGTGCTGCGTTGGCCGCGTTCGTGCGCCACGATGATCTGTAGACGCTCTTTCGCTACCGACGCGGTACTTGGCTTTTTGTTGGCGCGAAAGAAGTCGAGAAATTTCATTGTTTAGTTGCCTCCAAAGATACGCTCGAAGAATCCCTTCTTCTTAACATCGAGGAAGCGATGTTCCACGGTCTTGCCCAGCAAGCGATCTACCGCATCGCTGTACGCCTGGCCGGCGTCGCTCTGGTCGTCAAGAATCACCGGCACACCTTGGTTGGATGCCTTCAGGACGGCCTGGGATTCCGGGATCACACCCAGCAGGGTCACGGCGAGGATTTCCTTCACGTCTTCAACGCCGAGCATTTCGCCATTGCTGACGCGCTCAGGGTTGTAGCGGGTCAGCAGCAGGTGTTCCTTGATCGGATCTTCACCTTTCTCGGCGCGCTGGGACTTGCTGGCCAGCAGGCCGAGCATGCGGTCCGAGTCACGTACCGAGGAGACTTCAGGGTTGGTCACGACGATGGCTTCGTCGGCGAAGTACATCGCCAGGTGAGCACCGGTCTCGATACCCGCCGGGGAATCGCACACCACGTATTCGAAGGTTTCCTTCAGTTCGGCGAGGACCTTGCCCACGCCTTCCTTGGTCAGCGCGTCTTTGTCGCGGGTCTGGCTGGCGGCCAGTACATACAGGTTCTCAAGGCGCTTGTCCTTGATCAGGGCCTGTTGCAGGTTGGCTTCGCCATTGACGACGTTGACGAAGTCGTAAACCACGCGGCGTTCACAGCCCATGATCAGGTCGAGGTTACGCAAGCCGACGTCGAAGTCGACGATAACTGTCTTGTGGCCGCGCAGAGCGAGGCCGGTACCGATAGCGGCGCTGGTGGTGGTCTTACCCACACCACCCTTGCCGGATGTAACCACGAGAATCTTGGCCAAGGTGTTTCACCCCTAAGGAAAAAGGACTTTTTAGTCCCTGAAAAACATCTCTTGTCACTCGCTGCAGGCGGGCAGCTCTTGTAGGAGAAAGCACGGTTTGCCTGGGCAAACCCCACCTTAAAATTATTCCTACACAAGTTTTGCCGTTTTCGCTGTGCTATCAGAGTCCAGAGATGCTTGGAAAATGCGGCAGTATCCGTTAAAGACGAACGATGTTCAACACATCGCCCGACAGGCTGACTTGTACCCCGGCCCCCCACAGCGGATCGCGGCGCAAATCTTCCGAAACCTTGTACTGGCCTGCGATGGACACTAGCTCAGCGGTCAACTGCTGGCAAAAAATACGGGCCTTGGTGTCACCTTTTATGCCGGCCAGGGCACGACCACGCATGGGGCCGTATACATGGATGTTTCCATCGGCGAGAAGTTCCGCCCCCGGGCTGACCGGGGCGATGACGACAAGGTCGCCACCCTGGGCGTAAATCTGCTGCCCGCCCCGTACGGGAGAGGTGATGATCTTTGTCGGCTTGATCGTCGGCTCCGGCGGTTTCTCCGGTTTTTTCTTCTCTTCGCCGACCAACGGGTCGAGCGGACGCTCGCGGGCACCCGACGGCGGCAGTACTGGCAGTTCAATAGCGATTGCCGCAGCAATGTCTTCGATCCGGCTGGCACGGATCGCCAGGGTGCGCAGGCCATGCTGGCGGCACACGCGCATCAGCC
>NZ_JACARK010001189.1:0-485 GCF_013386655.1 Pseudomonas sp. K5002
CCGGCAACGCTGCCGTGGTCGCCGCCCAGGCCCAGGTCAATTCGGTAAAGGCCGCCATCGGCGCCGCCCAGGCTCAGGTCGCCCAGCTCACCAGTGAAATCGAAGACAGCAGCCTGCGGGCGCCTATCGACGGCATCATCCAGCTACGCCTGGCCGAACCCGGCGAAGTGCTCGGCGCGGGTGGTCGCGTGTTACTGCTGATCGACCCCAACGACCAATACATGAACCTGTATCTGCCCGCTTCGGTAACCGGCGCCCTGACCGTCGGCAGTGAGGCTCGGATCGTCCTCGACGCCCTGCCGAAGCAACCGCTGCCGGCGAAAATCAGCTTCGTCGCCGCCAAATCGCAGTTCACCCCCAAGGAAGTGGAAACCCGCGACGAACGTCAGAAGCTGGTGTTCCGGGTCAAGCTGCGCCTGACCCAACCAAGCGCCGTGCCCCAAGCCAAACCGGGCATGCCCGGCGCCGGCTATGTGCGCACCTCT
>NZ_JACARK010001190.1:0-1460 GCF_013386655.1 Pseudomonas sp. K5002
CTGCCCTGCGGCTTCAGCCCGAGCGGTTTGCCGATTGGCCTGCAGGTGATCGGCCCACGTTTTGCCGACGCCCAGGTGCTGCAATTCTGCGCGGCCGTCGAAGCCATCGCCCCCTGGGATCAGCACCTTCCCCCGATGCTGATGCCCTGATTGATTGCACCCGGAGTGGGCTCAAAAGAAGCCCGCCCGTGATAAACGCTTTGTGTTGTCCTGCCCTTTCACACCCTGATGAGTGAGAGGTACCCGTGACCCTGTCCATGGCTGTATTACGTTCTATGCTCCCCGCTGGACCGGCTCGCGCCGCGTTTCGCCGTGGGGCGCGCAATACCGGCCGCCTGAACCTGCCCTGGAATACCTCTTTTATGCTCAACCAGCCACGTCTCGACGAAATCATGCTCCTGCTCACCCAACACCAGCGCGTCAAGGCGTCGGACCTGGCGCAGGCGCTGTTCGTCTCCGAAGAAACCATCCGCCGCGACTTCAAGTACCTGGAAGAAGCCGGCAAGCTGCGGCGCATCCACGGCGGCGCGATCCTGCCGCGGCTCAACGAAGAACAGCCGCTGCAGGTGCGCAGCCGCATCAAGCCCCAGGCCAAGACGCGTATCGCGGTGTGTGCAGCGAAGCTGGTGAGCGAAGGCATGGTGCTGTTCCTCGACACCGGCACCTCGACCCTGGCCCTGGCCCAGCAACTGACCGCGTTCAGCCAGTTGCGCATCATCACCAACTCCCTGGACATCGCCCGCCTGATCACCGAGCAAAGCGCCAACCAGGTGCTGGTGGTGCCCGGCGATGTGCGCCGCAACGACAACGCGCTGATTGGCGCCCACACCCTGGAATTCGTCCGACAGTTCCACTACGACATTGCCTTCATGGGCATCGGCGCTGTCGACCTGGAGCTGGGGTTCATGGACTACCAGGAGCCCGAGGCGCTGCTGCGCCGGGAACTGACCAAACACAGCCTGCGCAGCGTGATCCTGGCCGATGACGCCAAGTTCGGCCACCGCACCTTTATCAATACGCTGCCGTTCAGCGCCATCACGACCCTGGTCACCAATCGTGCGCCGTCCAACGACTTTGCGACCCGCCTGGAGCAAGCCCATGTCGATATCCTTTACCCCTGAGTTGCTGGTGCCCAGTGAACAGGACCTTGAAACCTTCGAGGCGCTGTTCCGCGACACCTCGGTCATCGGCGCGACCAAGGCCGGTGGGCTGCATCGCCTCGCCGCCTCGGCTGAAGACGGCGCCGTGCGCGACCTGTTCGCGGCCTGGCTGACTGAACGCGGTTTTGACGTGCGTGTGGATGCAGTGGGTAACATGTTCGGTTTGATCACCTTTAATCCAGAAGCGCCCTACGTGCTGTGTGGCTCGCATCTCGACAGCCAGCCGAGTGCCGGGCGTTTCGATGGGGTCTATGGCGTGCTGGCCGGCGCAGTCGCGGTGGCCAGCCTGGCTCGCCAACT
>NZ_JACARK010001191.1:0-2507 GCF_013386655.1 Pseudomonas sp. K5002
TTCGTCAGCACCAACCTCGCCACCCTGCGCCTGACCATGCCCGGCAGCCTGCTGGACATGCCCGGCGTCAGCCTGCCCAGCGGCCGCGATGCCCTGGGCCTGCCCACCGGCCTGCTGCTCAGCGCCCCCAGCGGCGAAGACGCGCGCCTGCTTCGGGCCGCGCTGTCAGTAGAAACCGCACTCACTTTTTAAGGAGACACATCATGGCTAAAGACATCCTCTGTGCATTTGGCGTCGACGTCGACGCGGTCGCCGGCTGGCTCGGTTCCTATGGCGGCGAAGATTCCCCGGACGACATTTCCCGCGGCCTGTTCGCCGGTGAAATCGGTGCGCCACGCCTGCTCAAATTGTTCGAGCGCTACGGCCTGCGCACCACCTGGTTTATCCCCGGCCACTCGATGGAAACCTTCCCCGAGCAGATGAAGGCGGTGGCCGACGCCGGTCACGAAATCGGTGTGCACGGCTACAGCCACGAAAACCCGATTGCGATGACGGCCGAGCAGGAAGAAATCGTCCTCGACAAGTCCATCGAGCTGATCACCCAGGTCACCGGCAAACGCCCCACCGGCTACGTCGCGCCGTGGTGGGAATTCAGCAAGGTCACCAACGAACTGCTGCTGAAAAAAGGCATCAAGTACGACCACAGCCTGATGCACAACGACTTCCACCCGTACTACGTGCGCAAGGGCGACACCTGGACCAAGATCGACTACAGCCAGCACCCCGACACCTGGATGAAACCCCTGATGCGCGGCGAAGAAACCGACCTGGTGGAGATCCCGGCCAACTGGTACCTAGACGACCTGCCGCCGATGATGTTCATCAAGAAAGCCCCGAACAGCCATGGCTTCGTCAACCCGCGTCACCTCGAAGAAATGTGGCGCGACCAGTTCGACTGGGTCTACCGCGAGCACGAACACGCGGTGTTCACCATGACCATCCACCCCGACGTGTCCGGCCGCCCGCAAGTGCTGCTGATGCTTGAGCGGCTGATCGAACACATCCAGAGCCATGCCGGCGTGCGCTTCGTCACCTTCGACGAAATCGCCGATGACTTTATCCGCCGCCAACCGCGTACCTGACACCCGTACCTAAACCCTGGCCAACCTCCCGAGGCGCGATTCATGTCTATCTACAACAAGCTTGATCTGACTGGCTGGAAACCCCGGCAACTGACGCCCAAGGAAGTGCGTTTCGCCACCTGGATCGCGTTTTTCGCCTGGGTGTTTGCGGTGTATGACTTCATCCTTTTCGGCACCTTGCTGCCGGAAATCGGGCGGCACTTTAACTGGGGTGAAGTGGAGCAGGCGGAGATTGCGACATGGGTGGCGGTAGGCACCGCCGTGGTCGCGCTGGCCATCGGTCCGATCGTGGACAAACTGGGTCGGCGCAAAGGGATTATTTTCACCGTGGCCGGTTCGGCGATCTGCTCGGCGCTCACCGCCATTGGTGGTGCGTGGGGCAAGTCTTCGCTGATCCTGATCCGTTCGCTGGGCGGCCTGGGGTATGCCGAGGAAACCGTCAACGCGACTTACTTGAGCGAACTGTACGCGGCTTCCGATGATCCAAAACTGGCCAAGCGTCGCGGCTTTATCTACAGCCTGGTGCAGGGCGGCTGGCCGGTGGGCGCGTTGATCGCGGCGGGTTTGACCGCGCTGTTGCTGCCGGTGATTGGCTGGCAGGGGTGCTTCGTGTTTGCGGCGATCCCGGCGATTGTGATCGCGGTCATGGCGCGCAAGCTCAAGGAAAGCCCGCAGTTCCAGATTCACCAGCGCATCAGCGAGCTGCGTAAAAGCGGCGCGGTGAAAGAGGCGCAAAACGTCGCCGTGACCTACGGCGTGGACTATGACGAACACAGCAAGGCCGGCCTCAAGGCCGCATTCCGTGGCCCGGCCCGCCGTGCAACCCTGGTGATCGGTGCGGCGCTGCTGCTCAACTGGGCGGCGATCCAGGTGTTCAGCGTGCTGGGTACGTCGGTGATCGTCAGCGTGCACCACATCTCGTTCGAGAACTCGCTGATCATCCTCGTGCTGTCGAACCTGGTGGGCTACTGCGGCTACCTCAGCCACGGCTGGATGGGCGACAAGATCGGCCGGCGCAATGTCATCGGCCTGGGCTGGATGCTCGGCGGGCTGTCGTTTGCCGGGATGCTGTTTGGCCCGAGCAACATGGCGATGGTGGTGGGGCTGTACAGCCTGGGCCTGTTCTTCCTGATCGGGCCGTACTCGGCGGCGCTGTTTTTCATCAGTGAAAGTTTCCCCACCAGCATCCGGGCTACCGGTGGCGCGATCATCCATGCCATGGGGCCGATTGGTGCGGTGGTTGCCGGGTTCGGCGCGACCCAGGTGTTGTCGGCGGGGAGTGACTGGCAGACCGCTGCGCTGTGGTTTGGCGCAGTGCCGTGCTTCCTCTCCGGTGCGTTGATGTTTGCCGCGCGCCATGTGCGTCCGGAAACCGTCCAGTAAGGAGTTGATTCGATGAGTCGTAAAGTTGCATTGATTACCGGT
>NZ_JACARK010001192.1:0-2747 GCF_013386655.1 Pseudomonas sp. K5002
CCGGCAACGCCTATGACCCGCGCCTGGTGGCCGGTGGCAGCAGCGGCGGCGCGGCGGTGGCGCTGGCATTGCGCATGCTGCCGGTAGCGGATGGCAGCGACATGATGGGCTCGCTGCGAAACCCGGGGGCGTTCAATAACGTATTTGGCCTGCGTCCGTCCCAGGGGCGGGTGCCTCACGGGCCGGCGCCGGAGCTGTTCGTCCAGCAACTGGCCACGGAAGGCCCGATGGGTCGCAGCGTGGCGGATGTGGCGCGGCTGCTGAGTGTGCAGGCCGGCTATGACCCTCGGGTGCCGCTGTCGCTCAAGGAGGATCCGGCGGTGTTGGGTGAGCCATTGCAGCGCGACTTCAAGGGTGCACGCTTGGGCTGGCTCGGGGATTACAACGGTTACCTGCCGATGGAAGACGGCGTGATGAGCCTGTGCGAATCGGCCCTCAAGGACTTCGCTGCGCTGGGTTGCGAGGTCGAGCACTGCCAACCGGAATTTTCTCTGGAACGCCTGTGGCAGACCTGGCTGGTGCACCGCCATTGGCTGATCCAGGGCTCCCTCGGCGCGGCCTACGCCGACCCGCAAAAACGTGCACTGCTCAAGCCGGAGGCGCAATGGGAAGTGCAGGGCGGATTGCAACTGAGTGCGGCGGACGTTTACCAGGCTTCGATCAACCGCAGCGACTGGTACCGCGCCCTCGGCAAACTGTTCGAACGTTACGATTTCCTGTTGCTGCCCACCGCCCAAGTGTTCCCTTTCGATGCACAACAAGCCTGGCCACGCCTCGTCGCAGGGCGCGAGATGGACACCTACCATCGCTGGATGGAAGTGGTGATCGGCCCCACCCTGGCCGGCCTGCCGAGCATAAACGTGCCGGTGGGTTTCAACCCCCGGGGCTTGCCCATGGGCCTGCAGATCATCGGCCCGGCCCAGGCGGACAGGGCGGTGTTGCAACTGGCGTACGCCCACGAACAACTGACCCGCTGGGTGCAGCGGCGACCGCCCGCTTGCCTCTCGGCGACCGGTTGAGCCGCGACGGGCCTGTATCTTGCTGTGAAATCAGATCATCCATCGGCATCAAGGAGATCGACACATGGGCAGCGACGCCGAGACGGGAACCGTACGCTCAGTAGGGCGGGCACTCGCGATCATCGAATTGCTCGGCGAGCATCAGGCGCTGGGGCTGGAAGAGTTGCATTACCTGACTCACCTGCCCAAGGCCACGGTCTCGCGGATGCTGCTGACCTTGCAGGAACAGGGCTGGATCTATCGTGGGCTCAGCGACCGGCGTTACCGCCTGCGGGCCAGACGGTTGTTCGGCGACACCCAGCAACGCTTCAAGCGCCAACTGGTGGAAAGCGCCGCGCCGTGGCTGCTGGACCTCAGCGAGCGCACCGGCCTGGTGGTGGACCTGTCGAGCTTCGACGGCGAGCGCCTGGAAGTGATGGAAAGCGCGATCCCCACGGTGCTGCGCAAGCTCTACCCGAACAATTGCCAGATCGTCGGCCAGCACGCCAGCCTGTTTCATTCGGCCATGGGCAAGGCGTGCCTGGCGCAATTGTCGGCGGATGAAGTGCAGCGCCTGGCCGGTCGTGAGCATGTGGCGGAAGACGATCAATACCGGGCGTGTGAACAATCCCAGCACCAGGGGTTTGGCCAACGCACCGAAGGCTATTGGGAATATCCGGTGCGCCTGCCGTTCCTGATTCGCGCGGTGGCCTTGCCGGTCCGGGCCAATGGCCGGTTGGTGGGCAGCATGGCGCTGCATTGGCCGATGGATCAGGCACCGGTGGAACGGGTGCTGAGCCTGCACCTGGCCAGCCTGGAATCGACGATTCGCGATGTGCAGCAGGCGTTGGCCTGACCACCGTTCCCCCGTAGGAGCGAGCTTGCTCGCGAAGAACTCACAGGCACCGCGTTCATTCAGAATGCCCGCGTCATCGTTGGCAACCTTCGCGAGCAAGCTCGCTCCTACAGGAGGTCTTTGTTACTGTTCGCCCAGGTTTTTTGCCCCAAGAGTCTTTATGTCCCTGTTCAAACCCATGGCCTTCCTGCTGCTGGCCGCTGCCGCCGTGCCTGCCCACGCCGACTGGTACCTGGACAACGAGTCCTCGCGCCTGTCGTTCGTCACCACCAAGAACACCGACATCGCTGAAGTGCAGCGCTTCCTGGTGCTGCATGGCAAGGTCGACAGCAAAGGCGCGGCGCAGCTGGAAGTCGAACTGGAGTCGATCAACAGCGGCATCCCGCTGCGCGACGAGCGCATGCGCAATGAGCTGTTCGAGATCAAGACCTACCCGGACGCGGTGATCAATGCGCAGATCAACCTGCAACCGATCAACGACCTGGCCCCCGGCGCGCAATACGAGCTGCGCCTGCCGCTGTCGGTGACCCTGCACGGCAAGACCCAGACCTACAGCACCGAATTGCTGGCGACCCGCCTGGATGACCGACGCTTCCAGGTGGTCACCCTGGAGCCATTGGTGGTGCACGCCGAGGATTTCGATTTGCTGCCGGGGGTAGCCGCATTGCGCAAGGCCGCCGGGCTGTCGCAGATCAGCCTGTCGGTGCCGGTGGGTGCGGTACTGATTTTCACGGCGCGCTGACATGAGCGGCGCAGTGTTCCCGTGGCGCAGCGCCAACCGTTTCGAGCTGATGGTCGACGGCCCGAGTTTCTTCCCACGCATGCTGAAAGGTATCGCCCAGGCTGAGCAACAGGTGGCGCTGGAGCTGTATCTGGTGGAGGCGGGCGCGTGT
>NZ_JACARK010001193.1:0-2174 GCF_013386655.1 Pseudomonas sp. K5002
GCGCGGCGCAAACCCTGTCGCGGGATATCGAGCGTCGGGCGATGGGCATGACGGCGTTGCTTGAACCACTGATGATCGTGGTGATGGGCGCCGTGGTGTTGGTCATCGTCATGGCCGTGCTGCTGCCGATCATCGAAATCAACCAACTGGTGACCTGACTGCTGACGAAACACGATCAAAAATGTGGGAGCGGGCTTGCTCGCGAAAGCGGTGTGTCAATCAACACATGTCGCGCCTGATCCACCGCTTTCGCGAGCAAGCCCGCTCCCACATTTGAATCGCGTTTCTTCAAGACTATTTTCGCGCGCCCGACACGCGGGTCCCAACCTCGGGTTCCTCATTCTGTCATCTGCCCAACCCCACCACACGGCCCGTAACGCCTCCAGCCCGGTCCTCGAAATCCGCGCTGAAACCTCGCTGTCACCTCACCCCCAAACCGCTCAAAAGTGTGACCAAAACACCCGAGAATCTTTTTAAAAATCAAGCCGTTCCTCCCGAGGTTTTTTCCTTTAGCTGTCATCGGATGCTGCGAAATTTCATACCCATGGCCTCACCCCTGGGTACCCCCCGGAACACAGCCCGGGACCGAAGCCATAGCGTCATCTACCCCAACGTACAAACACGACGAAAGGAGCTTCTTCATGTTTAAGCGCAACGTTCTCGCGGTATCCATGACCCTCGCTGCACTGTGCTCGGCCCAGGCTGCCATGGCAGACATCAACGGCGGCGGCGCCACCCTGCCACAACCGCTGTACCAGACCTCCGGCGTATTGACCGCCGGTTTCGCCCCGTACATCGGCGTGGGCAGCGGCAAGGGCAAACTGGCGTTCCTGAACAACGACTACAGCCAGTTCGGCACCGGCACCAAGAACGTTCACTGGGCGGGCAGCGACTCGAAGCTGACCTCGACTGAACTGTCCACCTACGCCTCCACCAAACAAGCGACCTGGGGCAAGCTGATTCAAGTGCCTTCGGTCGCCACTTCGGTTGCCATTCCATTCAACAAGGCTGGTACCAACGCAGTTGACCTGAGCGTTGATCAACTGTGCGGCGTGTTCTCGGGCCGCATCACCACCTGGAACCAACTCCCGGCTACCGGTCGCACCGGTAATATCGTGGTGGTTTACCGTAACGAAGCCAGTGGCACCACCGAGCTGTTCACCCGTTTCCTGGCGGCCAAGTGCGTCAATGAGTCCAAGAAATTTGTGGTCACCACCAACTTCGCGGACAGCTTCGGCGTGCCACCAGGCGCCGTGCCTGCCGTGACCAGCCAAGGCGTGATGACCGCGCTGAACGCCGGTGATGGTCGCATCACCTACATGAGCCCGGACTATGCCGCGCCTACCTTGGCTGGCCTGGATGACGCCACCAAAGTGGCCAAGGTCGCCGGTGTTTCTCCAGCCCCTGATAACGTTTCCGCCGCCATCGCTGCTGTGCCCGTACCGGCTGCTGCCAACGTCGCCAACCAGAACGCCTGGGTACCGGTGTTTGCTGCCGCCGCCGATGCCAACGACCCAAGCGTCGTGCCTTACCCAAGCAGCGGTTATCCGATCCTGGGCTTCACCAACCTGATCTTCAGCCAGTGCTACGCCGACGCCACCCAGACCTCGCAAGTGCGTGCATTCTTCACCCGTCACTTCGGTGCCAGCGCCTTGAACAGCAACGACAACGCGATCAAGGCCAACCGCTTCGTGCCACTGCCAGCTGCCTGGAAAGCCGCGATCACCAGCAACTTCGTTACCGCAACCAGCGCGCTGAGCATCGGCAAGTCTGATGTCTGCAACGCCATCGGTCGTCCGCTGTAACCCACGCTTTTACCGACCGGCAACACCCGATCAGCAACGGCCTGTGCCGTTGCTGATTTTTGCGTTTGCGGCTCGGCTATCAGCCTTACATGAACTTTCCATGACAGAAGTTCAGTCCCGCCCCTCGCCAACCGCCTAACTCCCATACGTGACGCACGTCGCCAGTTCCCTATGGGCAAAAACAAAGAAGGAAGCTTCCTGATGGTCCGCTGCAAACCACCGGTCAACCTGAATGCCCAAGGCCCTGGCGGCCAGACGATCCTGCGCCTCAAGCCCCTGGCCCAGGCGATTGCCTTGTTCATGGTGGCAGGCAGCGCCCACGCGGCGACAGCGTTCAGCTCCGGCTGGTTTGCCGACAAGGGTGCCTCC
>NZ_JACARK010001194.1:0-720 GCF_013386655.1 Pseudomonas sp. K5002
GCTGAGGTGATCACGGCCCAACCGCGTCGGGCAACGTTGCCGCTGGGTCTGGCGCAACATCGTTTCTGGATGCTCAGCCGCCTGGTGCCGGAGTCCCGCGAGTACCACATGCCGTTCGCGCTGACCTTGAAGGGCACGCTGGATCTGGCAGCCCTGCGCGAAGCCTTCGACCAAGTCAGCGAGCGGCACTTGGTGCTGCGCAGCCGCATCGTAGAAACCGCCGGCCAAGCGCAGTTGCTCATTGATCCGCAAGGCCCTGCGCTGCGGGTGACCTCGGTCGCCACCAACGCCTGGAATGACGCGTGCAGCCGTGCCCAGGCCGAATTGATGGCCCCGTTCGACCTGGCCGCCGCTGCACCTTGGCGTGCACAGTTGCTGCAACGCCAAGACAGCGACGAAAACCTGCTGCTGCTGTGCCTGCACCACAGCGCCACAGACGGCTGGGCCATGCAACTGCTGATCGACGAACTGGCGCTGGCCTACCGTGCCGGGCTGAGCGGGCAGACACCGGACTGGACGCCACTGGACCTCGACTACGTTGATTTCGCCCTGTGGCAGCAACACCCACAAACCCAGGCCCGGCGCCAAGCCAGCTTGGACTACTGGAAACATCATCTGGGCACGGACGATTACGTACTCGACCTGCCCCTGGACAGACCACGCGCCGCCGAAGCGGATCGGCGCGCCGGGCAGTTGATCCTCCACCTGGGCCCCGAGCGC
>NZ_JACARK010001195.1:0-2237 GCF_013386655.1 Pseudomonas sp. K5002
AATGCCCAGCGCGCCGGGCGTGGCGAGATCGGTCATATCGAACTGGGTTATGTGGCGTCGGCGGTGTATTCGGGGTTGTTGCAGCGCCAGGTGCAGTCGTTCTGCGCGGACTGCCCGGACGTGAGCCTCAGCGTGCGTGAGAGCCCCATGGCGGCGTTGCCGGGGCTGGTGGCGGAGGGGCGTTTCGACATTGGCTACATTCGTTCGCCGATGACCTTGCCTGATGGGGTCGAAGCGGTGCGGTTGAGCAGTGAGGGGTTTGTGCTGGCGTTGCCCCAGGATTCGTGGCTGCTGGGGTTGAAGGCAATCAGTTGCGAGCATCTGCAGAACGAGACGTTTATCTTGCCCGAGCAGATCAGCGGCACGCTGCACGTGGCGGCGCAGGGTGGTTATGCGCCGCGACTGGGGCCGCAGCCGGGTGGGTTGGTGGCGGTGATTGCGTTGGTGTCACTGGGGCAGGGCGTGGCGGTGGTGCCGGAGTCGGTGGTGGGGCATGTGAGCTTGCCGAATGTCGTGTACCGCAGCATTGAAGGCAGCGAGGCGTCGTCCTGGTTGTCGCTGATTTACCGGCGCTTTGAAAAGGCGCCGGCGGTGGCGCGGTATATAGAGCAGGTGAAGCAGGTAGCGAGGTTGAAGGTTTGATCGCGGCGGGTTAGGTGCTTCACGGGTTAAGTGTGTTGCTGCCTTCGCGAGCAAGCCCGCTCCCACATTCGACGGCATTCCAAAGATGGAACTCGGTCGAAGGTGGGAGCGGGCTTGCTCGCGAAGGGGTCATTTCAAGCACTACACCAACCGCGGTTCAACCGAATCCGCCAATCGCGTCAGTATCAAGCAGCACGATACCGCCCCGGCATCCAGCACGCCCAACGAGCGCTCGCCCAAGCGGCTGGCGCGGCCGATTTTTGCCACCAGGTCCCTGGTGGAATCCCGCCCCCGCGAAGCAGCACTTTTCATCGCCTCCAGCGCATCGCTGAATGACGCTCCTGACCCATGGGCCTGTTCAAACGCCTCCACCGCCGGAATCAAGGTGTCCATCAAACACTTGTCACCCACGCCGGCTTCGGTGATGTCCTGCAACGAGGTCAGCCCGCCCCGCAGCAAATGTGCAAAGGTCGCCGCGTCAATCTGTTCGCTGCCGCGCACCTCATCCGCCATGCCGATAAACAGGCTGCCATACAACGGCCCCATGGAGCCGCCGATGCCTTCCATCAGGCTCAGTGTCAACTCATCCAGGGCTTCGGCCAGGGTCAGCTGGCGGCCTTCAATCGTGCGCCCGCAATGGGCGAACCCCTTGGCCATGTTGATGCCGTGGTCGCCATCGCCAATGGCGCCGTCGACTTCGCTCAGGTATTCGCGGTTGGCAACGATCACGCTCACCAGGTCGGCGACGATGGCGCTGCCGTCGTGGGTGGAGAAATGCTGGCTCATGTTTATTCCGCCTGGGTCATGCCGATGGAACGGCAGGGTTGGTCGATCAGGGATTTCAGCTCGGCGTCCAGGCCCAGCAAGGTCAGGGTCACGCCCATCATTTCCAGGGAGGTGAAGTAGTTGCCCACGTAGCAGCGGTGAATCTTCAAGCCCCTGGCTTGCAGCTGACGTTCAACCTCGGCGTAGAAAATGTAAAGTTCCATCACCGGCGTCGCACCCAGGCCCGAGACCAGCACCACCACGCTGTCGTCCTGGCTGAAGTCGCGGTCGGCGAGGATCGGCGCGAGCATGCGGGCCGCCATGGCCTCGGCGGATTCGATCGGGATGACTTCAATGCCAGGCTCGCCGTGATGGCCGATGCCCAATTCCATCTGCCCGTCGGGAATCTGGAAGTTCGGCTTGCCCACCGCTGCGATGGTGCAGGGCGTGAGGCCGATGCCGATGGAGCGGCAGTTGTCGACTGCCTTCTGGGCAACACGAATCACCCCGTCCAGGTCGTAATGCTGGGCCGCGGCTGCACCGCCGACCTTCCACATGAAGATCTCCCCTGCCACGCCGCGACGCTTGGCGATGTCGGCCTTGGGCGCCGAGGCCACGTCGTCGTTGGCGACCACGGTGCGGATGCGCATGTCCTTGCTGGCGGCCATCTTCATCGCCAGCTTCACGTTCATGTTGTCGCCGGCATAGTTGCCGTACAGGCACGCCACGCCGGCGCCGTGGTCGGCGGCACGGAAGGCGTCGAAGAAGCTTTTGGCGGTGGGCGAGGAGAAGATTTCGCCGACGGCCACGGCGTCTACCAGGCCGGGGCC
>NZ_JACARK010001196.1:0-844 GCF_013386655.1 Pseudomonas sp. K5002
ATGGGCGACTGGCCGTTGCTGACCGAGGCCGAGCGCCAGGAAGGCGTGGCGCGCCTGGTGGCCGCCGGTGTGCCGACCATCGTCGGCACCGGCGCGGTCAACAGCCGTGAAGCCGTGGCCCATGCAGCGCACGCGGCGAAGGTCGGCGCCCATGGTTTGATGGTCATCCCGCGGGTGCTGTCCCGTGGTGCATCGGCGACGGCGCAAAAGGATCACTTTGCAGCCATCCTCAAGGCGGCGCCAAACCTGCCGGCGGTGATCTACAACAGCCCTTACTACGGCTTCGCCACCCGCGCCGACCTGTTCTTCGAACTGCGTCGCGAGTACCCGAACCTGATCGGCTTCAAGGAATTCGGCGGTGCTGCAGACCTGCGCTACGCGGCCGAACACATCACCTCCAAGGACGATGACGTGACCTTGATGGTCGGCGTGGATACCCAAGTGGTGCACGGCTTCGTCAACTGCAACGCCACCGGCGCAATCACCGGCATCGGCAATGCACTGCCACGGGAAGTCCTGCAACTGGTGGCCTTGAGCAAGAAAGCCGCCAAGGGCGACGCCACTGCACGTCGCCAGGCGCGGGAGTTGGAGTCGGCGCTGGCGGTGCTGTCGTCCTTCGACGAAGGCTGCGACCTGGTGCTGTTCTACAAACATCTGATGGTGCTCAACGGCGACAAGGAATACACCCTGCACTTCAACGAGACCGATGCCCTCAGCGATGCCCAGCGTCGTTATGCAGAGAACCAGTACGCGCTGTTCCGCCAGTGGTACGCCAACTGGTCGGCCGAGCAGAACGTCGCTTAACACTATTCAAGGCAGCAAAAATCAAATGTGGGAGCTGTCG
>NZ_JACARK010001197.1:0-1507 GCF_013386655.1 Pseudomonas sp. K5002
ACTGCGTCGGCGTTCAGGTCCACCAGCATCACCTTGGCTCCGGCCGCCACGAGCATCTCGGCGGTTGCCGCGCCGAGGCCTGAAGCGCCACCGCTGACCAGAAAAACCTTGTTCTCAATCTGCATCATTGTTTCCTTGAAGAATGGGTCACGCCGTGGCCGCCTGGGCCTTGGCAATTTCCTGATTACGCAAAATGAAGCGTTGCAGCTTGCCGCTCGGGGTCTTGGGCAGCTCGCTGACAAATTCGATTTCCCGCGGGTACGAGTGAGCGGCCAGGCGCTTGCGCACGTGCTGGCGCAGCTCTTCGGCCAGGGCCGGCTCGGCGCGGTACTGCTCGCTGAGTACCACAAACGCCTTGACGATCTCGGTGCGTTCCGGACATGGCTTACCCACCACGGCGGCCTCCACCACGGCCGGATGCTCGATCAAGGCGCTTTCTACGTCGAACGGACCCACGCGATAGCCGGAGGTGGTAATCACATCGTCGCTGCGCCCGACAAAGCTGATGCTGCCATCGGGGTTCAGCTCCACCGTATCGCCGCTGAGGTAGTACTTGCCGACGAAGGCCTTGGTCTTGACGCCGTCATAACCGGCAAACCAGCACATCGGCGATTGCTCGCGGTCGATAGCCAGGATGCCTGGCTGGCCGGCGGGCAGCTCCTGATGGTTGTCGTCCAGCACCACGATGCGATGGCCCGGCGAGGCAAAGCCTGCGGAGCCGACGTGCACCGGATGCTCCAGGCCATGGTGATTGCACAGCACCATGCCCAGCTCGGTCTGGCCGTAGTGGTCGTGGATGGTCACGCCGAGGTTATCGGCGAACCAGCGGATCACTTCCGGGTTCAATGGCTCGCCGGCGCTGCTGACAATACGCAGCTTGCCCTTGATCGACTTGGCGAACTGCTCGCCCCCGGCGATCAGCAGGCGATAGGCCGTGGGAGAACCGGTGAGGTTGGTAATCCCGTATTTGTTGATGACACGGCATGTGCTTTCGAGGGTGAACGGGCCATCGTAGAAGGTGATCGGGTGGCCCATGGACAAGGGGCCGGTCACGCCGAAATAGATGCCGTAGGCCCAGCCCGGGTCGGCGACGTTCCAGAATGCGTCTTCGGGGCGCAGGTCGACGGCGTCGCGGGTGTAGCTCTGGAACGCAACGATTGCCTTGAGCGGCACGGCCAGGGCTTTCGACGGGCCGGTGGTGCCTGAGGTGAACATCAGCAGGAACGGGTCGTCGGCGCCCAGCAATACGGGTTCGCAGAGGTTGACATAGTTGGGCAACTCGGCCCAGAAGCTGAAATCGCCGCGCACGATGCCTTCGCCGTTGGGGCCGGCGACGGTGACGATGGTCGGGCAGTCGGCCACTTCCGTCAGTTTGGGACGGTTTACTGCATCGGTCACCACCAGCGCGGCGCCGGAGCTGTTCAGGCGGTGTTCGATGGCCTTGGGGCCGAAGGCGGTGAACAGCGGCTGATAGACCGCGCCGATGCGCCAGGTGGCGAGGACGACC
>NZ_JACARK010001198.1:0-2257 GCF_013386655.1 Pseudomonas sp. K5002
TTCGACGTGCTCCAGCGGCACCGCCACCACGCACGAGTCGCCGTAGCCGGTGGTCACGCCGTAGATCACGCCTTCCTTGTCCAGCAACGAATCCAGGAACTGCGCGCCCTTGGCGATGCGCTGGCGGTACTTGGCATCGGCTTGCAGTTGAGTCGGCGCCTGACGGTTGGCCAGGGCCAGCACGTCTTCGATGCGCAGGGGAATTTCGCCGAAGGTTACCGGCTCAAGATGCGTCGTCATCGGTCTTCCAGAAAGGGTAAAAGTTGAACCATTGTTGGGGCGCTTCCAGGCAGAACTGGCCCAGGCGCTCGGCGTAGCGGGCGGTCCATTGTGCGATCACCTGCTGGCGGTCGCTGCGTTTCCATTCGATCAACCGGGCGAACGGCTCGATGATCAGGCGATAACGGCCTTGATGCTTCAAGCACATCAGCAGGTTGACCGGGCATTTCAGCAAACCGGCCAACAGCCACGGGCCTTGGGGGAAGGCGGCGTCATGGCCGAGGAAATCCACGCGCACCGTGCGCCCGCCATGCAGCGGTACGCGGTCGCCGGCAATCGCCAGCCACTCGCCGTCGTCGAGGCGCTGGCTGAGCAGCATCATCACTGCCGGGTCAAGTTCGCTGACCTGGATCAGGCGCAGATTGGTCGCCCCGGCTTCGCCCAGAATCCGGTTGAAACGTTCAGCGTGCTTGGTGTGCACCAGCACGTTCATGGTGACCTTTTCGCCAAGCTCGGCGAGGGCGCGGCACACCTCAAGATTGCCCAGGTGCGCGCCCACCAGCATCTGCCCGCGTTCGCTGCGCAGCTGGCCGCGCAGTTGGGCCGGGTCGATGATTTCGATCTGCTCCAGGCGCAACTTGCCGTTCCATACGTCGAGCTTGTCCAGCAGGGCGTCGGCGAACGCCATGAACTGGCCGAAGACGCTTCTGTGGGTAGGGCGCAGGTCGTCGCGCCGGCTCCAGTCGGCCAGGCGCTGCTGGTATTGCCAGGCGCTTTGGCGGGCCGTGCGGCCGAACAGAAAGAAGTAGAAAACGATGCCGTAGAGCAGCGGGCTCAGCAGCCGGCGCCCGAGGACCTTGGCGGCGAAGGCGGTGAATTTCATCAGCCAGAAGCTGCCGCGCTCCTCGCGGTCGGCCCAGTGCTTGGTGTCCTGGCTCATGCCTGCCACCGGCGCCAGAGGATCATCGGCGCGCGCACCAACATGCCGAAGAACAGCCGGGTGTGCATCGAGGAAATCAGCGCGTTGTCGTGGAACAGGCGAAAGTGCGACAGGCCGTCGGCGGGGTAGTGCACCTTGGTCGGCAGCCAGCGCATCGGCTGGTTG
This sequence comes from Pseudomonas sp. K5002, assembly GCF_013386655.1. Classification (NCBI taxonomy): domain Bacteria; kingdom Pseudomonadati; phylum Pseudomonadota; class Gammaproteobacteria; order Pseudomonadales; family Pseudomonadaceae; genus Pseudomonas; species Pseudomonas sp. K5002. The sequence goes on from NZ_JACARK010001198.1 coordinate 1,325, forward strand.
CGCCAGGCCAGGCGCACCAGGATGTCGGAGTCGAAATCCATGCGTTTGCCGATGTTGGCCGAGTCCATCAAGGCCAGGGTCGGTGGCAGTGGGTACACACGAAAGCCGCACATGGAATCGCGGATCTGCAGCGACAAGGTGTTGATCCACACCCACACGTGGGTCAGGTAGCGCGCGTAAAGGCGGCCCTTGGGCACGCTGTCGTCGTATTCCGGGTAGCCGCAGATCACCGCATTCGGGTGGGCACGGGAGGTGTCGAGGAAGGTACCGACTTCCCGCAGGTCGTGCTGGCCGTCGGCGTCCACTTGCAGGGCGTGGGTGAAACCCAGGCGTGCGGCTTCGCGAAAGCCGGCCATGACGGCGGCGCCTTTGCCCTGGTTGGCGGGCAGGGTCAGCAGGGACACGTTGTCGAGGGTTGCCAGTTGCGCCAGCACGGCGGCGCAGGCGGCGCTGCTGCCGTCGTCTACCAGCAGGCATGGCAGGCCGCTGGACAGCACGCTATGAACCACGGCGGGCACGGCGGCTTCGTGGTTATAGACCGGGATCAAGGCGCAGGGCTTATGCATAACAGGTACCCCATTGGCAGAAGCGCTGTGCGTGGCGAGGGAGCTTGCTCCCGCTGGGCTGCGAAGCGGCCCCAACACAGGCGACACCGATTTGCCTGATAAACCACAGTGCCTGGGTTGGGAGTGCTGCGCACTCCAGCGGGAGCAAGCTCCCTCGCCACAAAAGCTTAATCACTGACCCTCCCCAGCACGATCCGCCCACTGGAGCAGGCGGCCGCCTCATTGCGGTAGGCGAAGTACAACTTGCCGCGCTCCTGGTCGAACCGCAGGTGCAGTTCGATCCGGTCATCCGGGCGTACCAGTTGCTGGAACTTGAGCACCTCCATCCCGGCGAACGGCCCCGGCAGCTTGAGCAGTTGCTGGCCCA
>NZ_JACARK010000121.1:0-8399 GCF_013386655.1 Pseudomonas sp. K5002
GCTGTCCAGGGCCAGTACCGGGTCGGTCATGGCGGCGAGCAGGGCGTCGAGTTGCAGGTGCTGGCGCTGGCCGGGGAGGATGTCGACCACGGTCACGGCTTGCACGCCGCCCACGCTGAACAGTGCATCACGCAGCTCTTCCAGTACCTCGGCGCTCAGGGTCGGGGCGTCGATGTAGACGTTGGGCGGAACCATTTCCACCGCATCCAGGTTCAGATTGCGCCCACCGAGCAAGGCCAGGACTTCCTGGGTGATGCCGACGCGGTCGATGAAGCTGACGTGGATACGCATGGGGCTGTTTTTGGTTCTGGCGAGCGAGAGGTGGCAAGTATGCCTTGGAGAAGATAGAGATCAAAATGTGGGAGCNNCGGTGTGTCAGTCACCGGATGTATCAACTGATACACCGCATTCGCGAGCAAGTCGAATCGTCGCACCGCCGCTCCCACATTTGATGGTTGGTGCCTGGGAAATCAGGTTATTCGAGGTGTTCGGGTTTGACCGGATCCCCAGGCTTCACATCCAACTGATGGCGCACATCCTCAAACATCAAATCGTACTGCTTGTGCATCTGGCCATTGAGCACGGCAATCTTCGGCATGCCGTACTTCTGCGCGATGTTCATCGCCTGCCGGGCGAAGTCGAACGACTGGTCCTTGGGCAGGAAGAACTCTTCCTTGAGCTCCTTGCCCTGCACCGTGCCGTGCATCTTGAAGAGCATTCCCTTGCCTTCCTTTGGGTCCTGGCTGACTTCGTAGTCGATGCACAGGTTGTAGCTGTAGTCATCCTTGTTCAGCGCGTGGCGTTCGATGTGCAGGTGACCAGGTTCAAAGGTAGCCATAGGCGTTTCTCCTCTACTTCACAGGTAGGTGATGCCAGGTTTTGCGGTACTGATGCGGGTGCCGGCGCTGCCCTGGACGATCGCTTCGATGTCCGAGAGTGAACCGATCACTGCGGTTTTTCCAGTCTGGCGGGCGAACTCGCACGCGGCCTGGACCTTGGGTCCCATGGAGCCGGCGGCGAAGCCGAGCTTTTCGATTTCGTCCGGGTGTGCCTGGCCGATGGCTTTCTGGGTGGGCTTGCCGAAGTCGATAAAGGCGGCATTGACGTCGGTGGCGATCACCAGCAAATCGGCGTCCAGTTGCCCGGCCAGCAACGAGGAGCACAGGTCTTTGTCGATCACGGCTTCAATGCCCTTGAGCTTGCCGTCTTCGCCATACATCGTCGGAATCCCGCCGCCACCGGCGCAGATCACGATGCTGCCTTTTTCCAGCAGCCACTGGATCGGGCGGATTTCAAAGATCCGTTTTGGCCGTGGGCTGGCCACCACGCGGCGATACTTGTCGCCATCGGGGGCAATCGCCCAGCCTTTTTCAGCGGCCAGTTTTTCCGCTTCGGCTTTGGAGTACACCGGGCCGATGGGTTTGGTCGGGTTCTGGAAGGCCGGGTCCTTGGCGTCGACTTCGACCTGGGTCAGCAGTGTGGCGAACGGCACTTCGAAGTCCAGCAGGTTGCCCAGTTCCTGTTCGATGATGTAGCCGATCATGCCTTCGGTTTCGGCTCCCAACACATCCAGCGGGTAAGGTGAAACCTGGGTGTAGGCGGCAGCCTGCAGCGACAGCAGGCCCACTTGCGGGCCATTGCCGTGGGCAATCACCAGCTCGTTGCCTTTGTGGATCTTGGCGATCTGTTCGGTGGCGATGCGGATATTGGCCCGTTGATTGTCTGCGGTCATGGGTTCACCACGGCGCAGAAGGGCGTTGCCGCCCAGTGCAACGACGATACGCATATAAGGTTGTCCTTCCAGAATCCAGCGTTGTGAACACCGGGCCAAATGTGGGAGCGGTATTGGTTTAGATATCCGCCAGCGCCGACACCAGGATCGCCTTGATGGTGTGCATGCGGTTTTCCGCCTGTTCAAAGGCAATGTTGGCCGGGGACTCAAACACTTCTTCGGTCACTTCCACGCCATTGGCCAGGTTTGGATAACGCGCGGCGATGTCCTTGCCGACCTTGGTTTCGCTGTTGTGGAACGCCGGCAGGCAGTGCATGAATTTCACGCGGGGATTGCCCGAGGCCTTCATCATCTTGGCGTTGACCTGGTACGGCAGCAGTTGCTCGATGCGCTCGTCCCACGCTTCCACGGGTTCGCCCATGGACACCCAGATATCGGTGTGGATGAAGTCCACGCCTTTCACCGCTTCCTTCGGGTCTTCGGTGATGGTGATGCGCGCGCCGCTTTCCTCGGCGAATGCCTGGCACTGCTTGATGAAATCAGCATGGGGCCACAGGGCTTTCGGTGCGCCGATGCGCACGTCCATGCCCAGCTTGGCGCCGATCATCAGCAGCGAGTTGCCCATGTTGTAGCGGGCGTCGCCCAGGTAGGCGTAGCTGATGTCATGCAGCGGCTTGTCGCTGTGCTCGCGCATGGTCAGGGTGTCGGCGATCATCTGGGTGGGGTGGAATTCGGCGGTCAGGCCGTTGAACACCGGCACCCCGGCGAACTTGGCCAGCTCTTCGACGATTTCCTGTTCAAAGCCACGGTACTCGATGGCATCGAACATCCGGCCGAGGACGCGGGCGGTGTCCTTCATGCTTTCCTTGTGGCCGATCTGCGACGACACCGGGTCGATGTAGGTGACGTGGGCACCCTGGTCGTGGGCCGCGACTTCGAACGCGCAACGCGTGCGGGTCGAGGTTTTTTCGAAGATCAGCGCGATGTTTTTGCCCTTCAGGTGCGGACGCTCGGTGCCGGTGTATTTGGCGCGCTTGAGGTCGCGGGACAGGTCCAGCAGGTAGTGCAGCTCGCGAGTGGTGTGGTGCATCAGCGACAGCAGGCTGCGGTTGCGCATATTAAAAGCCATGGTGGATCTCCTTCTGTTTAGGTTATCCCCCTGGCCGGCGCCTTATGAGCGGCGGCCAGGGTTTGAATATCAGTAGTCGATTGGGTCGCGAATGATCGGGCAAGTCATGCAGTGGCCGCCGCCACGGCCACGGCCGAGTTCACCGGCGCTGATGGTGATGACTTCCACACCGGCCTTGCGCAGCAAGGTGTTGGTGTAGGTGTTGCGGTCGTAGCCGATCACCACGCCAGGCTCCACGGCCACTACGTTGTTGCCGTCATCCCACTGCTCGCGCTCGGCGGCGAAGCTGTTGCCGCCGGTTTCCACCACACGCAGGGCCTTGAGGTTCAGGGCGGCGGCGACGGTGTCGAGGAAGTTGGTTTTTTCGCGCTGGATGTCGATGCCGCCGGGCTTGGTCTCGTCCGGGCGCAGGGTGAAGGCGACGATCTGGTTGACCACTTCCGGGAAGATCGTGACCAGGTCGCGGTCGCAGAAGCTGAACACGGTGTCGAGGTGCATCGCCGCGCGGGATTTTGGCAGGCCGGCGACGATCACACGCTCCACGGCCTTGTGCTTGAACAGGTTCAGGGCGAGTTGGCCGATGGCCTGGCGCGAGGAACGCTCGCCCATGCCGATCAACACCACGCCGTTACCAATCGGCATCACGTCGCCGCCTTCCAGGGTGGCGTTGCCGTGTTCCTGGTCAGGGTCGCCGTACCACACCTGGAAGTCCGCGTTGGTGAACTCGGGGTGGAATTTGTAGATGGCGCTGGCCAGCAGGGTTTCCTGGCGTCGCGCCGGCCAGTACATCGGGTTCAGCGTCACGCCGCCGTAGATCCAGCAGGTGGTGTCGCGGGTGAACTGGGTGTTGGGCAGCGGCGGCAGGATGAAGCTTGAGTGGCCGAGGAAATCGCGGAACATCTCGATGGTCTTGCCACCGAAACTGCTCGGCAGGTCATCGGCCGACACGCCACCGATCAGGTACTCGGCGACCTTGCGCGGCTCCAGGCTGCGCAGCCACGAGCTGACCTCATTGACCAGCCCCAGGCCCACCTGGTTGGCGGTGATCTTGCGCGCCAGGATCCAGTCCAGCGCTTCGGGGATGGCGACGATGTCGGTCAGCAGGTTGTGCATTTCCAGCACATCGATGTCGCGCTCGCGCATCTTGGTCACGAAGTCGAAGTGGTCGCGCTTGGCCTGGGCTACCCACAGCACGTCATCGAACAGCAGTTCATCGCAGTTGTTTGGGGTCAGCCGCTGGTGGGCCAAACCTGGGGAGCACACCATGACTTTGCGCAGTTTGCCGGCTTCGGAATGTACGCCGTACTTCACTTTTTCCGTGGTCATTACAGATCCTCCAGTGAACAATGATTACAGGGTCAGGAAGCCGGAGTAGAGGCCATAGCCCGCCACGAGGGCGCCTATGACGACTGCGGCGAAAATCAGCTTCTCGACGTTGGTGAAAATCGGTTTGCCCAATTCATGCTTGGCCATGGCGAACAGGATCACGCCAGGGGCGTAGAGCAGGGCGGACAGCAACAGGTACTTGGTGCCACCGGCGTACAGCAGCCAGACCGCGTAGATCAACGCGATGGCGCCGATCAGCAGGTCTTTCCTGCGTTCGCCCGGGGCGCTTTCATAGGTTTCACCGCGCACCGCCAGCAGCAGTGCATAGGCCGCCGACCACAGGTAAGGCACCAGGATCATCGAGGTGGCGAGGTAGATCAGCGACAGGTAAGTGCTGGCCGAGAACAGCGTGATCACCAGGAAAATCTGCACCATGGCGTTGGTCAGCCACAGGGCGTTGGCCGGCACGTGGTTGGCGTTTTCCTTACGCAGGAACTCCGGCATGGTGTGGTCCTTGGCGGCGGCGAACATGATCTCCGCACACAGCAGCACCCACGACAGCAGCGCCCCCAGCAAGGAAATGATCAAGCCGACGCTGATCAATACCGCGCCCCAGTGACCCACCACGTGCTCCAGCACGGCGGCCATCGACGGGTTTTGCAGCTTGGCCAATTCCGGTTGGGTCATGATCCCCAGGGACAGCACGTTCACCAGCATCAGGAACAGCAGCACGGTGATAAAACCAATCACGGTGGCCTTGCCGACGTCGGAGCGTTTTTCGGCGCGGGACGAGAAGATGCTTGCGCCTTCAATGCCGATGAACACCCAGACGGTGACCAGCATCATGTTGCGCACCTGGTTCATCACGCTGCCCAGGTCCGGGTTTTTCACGCCCCAGATGTCGGCGGTGAAGATGTCCAGCTTGAACGCGAAGAGCGCGATCAACACAAACAGCACCAGCGGCACCACCTTGGCGATGGTGGTCACCAGGTTGATGAACGCGGCTTCCTTGATCCCGCGCAGTACCAGGAAGTGCACGGCCCACAGCAGCACCGACGCGCCGATCACCGCCGCCGGGGTGTTGCCTTCGCCGAAGATGGGGAAGAAGTAACCGAGGGTGCTGAACAGCAGCACGAAATAGCCGACGTTGCCCAACCAGGCACTGATCCAGTAACCCCAGGCGGATGAGAAACCCATGTAGTCGCCAAACCCGGCCTTGGCGTAGGCATAGACCCCGCCGTCGAGGTCGGGCTTGCGATTGGCCAGGGTCTGGAACACGAACGCCAGGGTCAACATGCCCACGGCGGTGATCACCCAACCAATCAGTACCGCGCCGACATCGGCGCTGGCCGCCATGTTTTGCGGCAGTGAGAAGATCCCGCCACCAATCATTGAACCCACGACAAGTGCAACCAGTGCGCCGAGTCGAAGTTTTCCGGGAGATTCAGACATCGCATGACTCCAATGCAGGAGAAGAGAGACCACAGAATAAATCCGTGCGCTAATCAAACAGCTGACTCAGATCACTTCATTGGCACATTCCATTGTGAATTAATGACTTATGATGAAAGGTACGGGCGCTCAAGTGCCTCGCAGAGGCTCGTCGTAGAGCGGTTCTGCGTTTCAAACAACAGGTTTTCTCATTAGCATGGACCTTTGAAGCTAGCCCGTATTTGCAGATATGCAAACTTTTACAGCGCAGCGTTATTTAAATTATAAATTTGCCTTAACGCTGTTTATTGTCATGCCTTTAAGTTATGAAACAGGCGCCTTTATTGGCTATATCTAATAAACGCTGCGCCGGCTTAATAAATTAGTTGAGTGCACAGTTGTTGGCTCAATGGTTGTTTTGTTCAGGAGTATTCATGTCCCAATCCTCGGAAAAGCTGCGCCTCAATGCCTTGATCGCCCTGGTGGTGGGCTCGATGATCGGCGGCGGGATTTTCTCGTTGCCGCAGAACATGGCGGCGCGGGCCGAGGTAGGCGCGGTGTTGATTGGCTGGGGCATTACCGCCGTGGGCATGCTGACCCTGGCCTTTGTGTTCCAGACCCTGGCCAACCGCAAGCCGGAACTGGATTCCGGCGTATACGCGTACGCCAAGGCCGGGTTTGGCGACTACATGGGTTTCTCGTCGGCCTGGGGCTACTGGATCAGTGCCTGGATGGGCAACGTCGGTTACTTCGTGTTGCTATTCAGTACCCTCGGCTACTTTTTTCCGGTGTTCGGCCAGGGCAATACCCCGGTAGCGATTGGCTGCGCGTCGGTGTTGTTGTGGGCGGTGCATTTCCTGGTGATGCGCGGGATCAAGGAGGCGGCGTTCATCAACCAGATCACCACCGTGGCCAAGATCGTACCGCTGGTGATGTTTATCGTGATCGCCGCCGTGGCATTCAAGGCCGATATCTTTACCCGGGATATCTGGGGCCTGAGTAATCCGAATTTCGGCGGCGTGGTGGATCAGGTGCGCAACATGATGCTGGTCACGGTGTTTGTGTTTATCGGCATCGAGGGCGCCAGTGTCTACTCGGCGCGGGCCGAGAAACGCTCGGACGTGGGCCGGGCCACGGTCATCGGTTTCCTGGGGGTGTTGGCACTGCTGGTATTGGTCAACCTGCTGTCGCTCGGGATCATGAGCCAGCCGGAACTGGCCAACCTGCAAAACCCGTCCCTGGCCGGGGTGCTGGAACATATCGTTGGCCCGTGGGGCGCGCTGTTGATCAGCATCGGCCTGGCGGTTTCGCTGTTGGGCGCGCTGCTGTCGTGGGCATTGCTCTGCGCCGAAATCCTCTACGCCACCGCCCATGACAAGACCATGCCGGCGTTCCTGAAAAAGGAAAACGTCAATCAGGTGCCGGTCAATGCGCTGTGGCTGACCAATGTGATGATCCAGCTGTTCCTGGTGATCACGCTGTTTTCGGAAAGTACCTACACCACCCTGATCTACCTGGCGTCGTCGATGATCCTGGTGCCCTATCTGTGGTCGGCGGCGTATGCGGTGCTGTTGAGCGGCCGCGGTGAAACCTACGAAGGCGCCCATGGCGAACGCACCAAGGACCTGCTGGTGAGCCTGATCGCCCTGGCCTATGCGGTGTGGCTGCTCTACGCCGGTGGCCTGAAGTACTTGCTGCTGTCGGCGCTGCTGTATGCACCGGGCGTGATCCTGTTTGCCCTGGCCAAGCGCGAGCAGGGCCAGCCCTTGTTTACCCATCTGGAAAAAGGCATTTTCGCCTGCGTGATCGCCGGGGCGAGCCTGGCGGCGTATGGGTTGTACAGCGGGGTATTGTCGTTGTGAGAATGCAGCTGGCGTATCAGGCGCCGTATGACTGGGCGGCGATGTTGGGCTTTTTGTCGGCGCGGGCGATCAGCGGGATGGAGACGGTGGACGCAGGCGTTTACTCGCGCAGTATCAGTGTCGACGGTCAGCAGGGTTGGCTCAGTGTGTCGCCCGGGGCCGGTGATTGGCTTGAGGTAACGGTGGACTTCCCCGACCCGGCTGCGTTGCCGGAAATTGAGCGGCGGTTACGGGACATGTTTGACCTGTCGGCTGACCCGAAGCGGATCAACCGGCAATTGGCGAATGATCCCTTGATGGCGAGCTTGGTGGCGGCGCGTCCTGGCTTGCGGGTGCCGGGAACCTGGGATGGGCTGGAGTTGGCGATCCGCGCGGTGTTGGGCCAGCAGATTACCGTGGTGGCGGCGATCAAGCTGGCGGGCAAGCTGGTGGCGCAGTACGGCACGCCGCTGGTGACGCCCCATGCCGGTGTGACCCATGTGTTTCCTTCGGCCGAGGTGCTGGCAGCCGCAGATTTGGCAACCCTCGGCATGCCGAAAAGTCGCGGGCGTACCTTGTCGGGCGTGGCCCAGGCGTTGCTGGATGACCCGCAGATTTTCCAGGCGAAGGCGAACCTGAAGGAAGGCGTGGCGCGGTTGGTCGCATTACCCGGGATTGGTGACTGGACGGCGCAGTACATCGCCATGCGCCAGATGCGCGAGCAGGATGCGTTTGCCTCGGGGGATATCGGTTTGATCAATGCGCTGGTGGCGCTGGAAGGCGGGCCGGTGAGCCCGCGCCAGTTGCTGGCGCGGGCTGAGGCCTGGCGACCGCTTAGAGCCTATGCGGCGCAGCATTTGTGGACATCACTGAGCCGCGCGGATTGATTCTGCATACCTGTGGCGAGGGAGCGTGCTACCGCTGGGGCGCGAAGCGGCCC
>NZ_JACARK010001199.1:0-376 GCF_013386655.1 Pseudomonas sp. K5002
CCAGGACGCCGACGGCGCCTTGCGCATCGCCTCGCCATACCTGCCCGCCGGCCATGTCGAACAGACCGCCGACGCCGCCACCATCCACGCCGACGGCCGCTTCGAATTGCTCGGCCGCCTGGACCGCATCGTCAAGCTGGAGGAAAAACGCATCTCCCTGCCGATGCTCGAACAAGCGCTGATGGACCATGCCTGGGTCGCCGAAACGCGCCTGGGCGTGGTGCAGGAAAACCGCGCCTCACTCGGCGCCCTCGTGGTGCTCAGCGCAGACGGCTTGCATGCCCTGCGTAACCAGGGCCGACGCACCGTCACCCAAACCCTGCGCCAGCACTTGAGCCAACACTGCGAAGCCCTGGCCCTGCCCCGCCGCTGGCGC
>NZ_JACARK010001200.1:0-959 GCF_013386655.1 Pseudomonas sp. K5002
GGGCCCAGGCCACGGCCCATGAAGTCAGCGCCGGCGCCCAAGCGGCGGACCTGCGCTTCAGCGCCGAACAAAAGGCCTATCAACAAGCCGGCCAGGCGTTCGTGCTGGAGCAGTACCTGAGCCAACTGAGCCAGGGCCTGGCCCACGCCAAGTTACTCATTCTTGATCATCGCCTGGGCGCCAGTGGCGCACCGACCATCGATCTGCGTTCCTTTACCTTACCGGCCGACCCTGCGGTGCCGCGTAAAGCCGTTCAATAAGGAGTTCATCTGTTGAGCGCTCATTCTCACGATCACGCAGGCCATGGTCACCACCACGGCCACCATCATCACCATCATGGCGATGAGCACGAAGCCGGCCCGTTCCCCTGGCGGCGTATGGGCTGGGCGGTATTGCTCGTGCTGTTCGCGGTCGCCGCGGCGAGCCTGGTGCAGGTGCGTTCCGGTGAAGCCACGGTGATTACCCGCTTCGGCAACCCGTCGCGGGTATTGCTGGAGCCGGGCCTGGGATGGCGCTGGCCGGCGCCGTTCGAGGCGGCGATTCCGGTGGACCTGCGCCTGCGCACCACCTCCAGCGGTTTGCAGGATGTGGGCACCCGCGATGGCCTGCGGATCATCGTGCAGGCCTACGTGGCCTGGCAGGTGCAGGGCGATCCCGACAACGTGCAGCGCTTTATGCGTGCGGTGCAGAACCAGCCGGATGAAGCGGCGCGGCAGATTCGTACCTTTGTCGGTTCGGCGCTGGAAACCACCGCCGCCAGTTTCGACCTGGCCAACCTGGTGAACACCGATGCCAGCCAGGTGCGCATTGCCGATTTTGAAGCGCAGTTGCGCCAGCAGATTGATCAACAATTGCTCACCACCTATGGCGTGCGTGTGGTGCAGGTGGGCGTTGAACGGCTGACCTTGCCCTCGGTGACCCTCGCCGCCACCGTCGACCGCATGCGCGCCGAGCGCGAG
>NZ_JACARK010001201.1:0-2734 GCF_013386655.1 Pseudomonas sp. K5002
ATCTGTTGGGCGCCGCGGGCGGGATCGAGGCGATCTTCACTGTGCTCGCCCTGCGCGACCAGATTGCCCCGGCGACCCTCAACCTGGATAACCCGGACCCCGCCGCCGATGGGCTGGATATGGTCCGGGGCCAAGCTCGGTCGTTGCCGATTGAATACGCGATTTCCAATGGGTTTGGATTCGGCGGCGTGAATGCCAGCGTGCTGTTCAAACGCTGGCAATAACCCGGCGATTTGACGCCCATCGCCCGCCCATGCTCTCCTACACATCTTGTTTCGGGTGCCCTTCACAGGGTGAAACGGGAAACCGGTGAGTCATGTTCCTTTACTCAAGGGCGTGACGAGTCCGGTGCTGCCCCCGCAACGGTAAGCGAGTGAAGCATCAAAACCACTGTGCCTCTACGGCATGGGAAGGTGATGCTTTCAAGGCCCAGGCCCCTCGCAAGCCCGGAGACCGGCCCGAAAAAATCAGATAACAAACCCGCGGTGGGCGGGCGCTGTTCAGAACCCTGCGTGCCTGGCTCGCGGGGTTTTCATGCGCTCGTGTCACCCTGAAACCCTGAAGGGACGCGCCATGTCGATCATCAGCAGCACCGCCTCTACCGCCAGCACCACCGCCACCCTGAGCCAACGCCTGACTGCCGCCATCGGCGCGTCGATCCTCGGCGCGTGCCTGGTGTATTTCGCCGGTTTCTCGCACATCGAAGCGGTGCACAACGCCGCCCACGATACCCGCCACAGCGCTGCGTTCCCGTGCCACTGAGACCTGCCGACATGATCAAGCGTATTGCCCAAACCGCAGGTTTCACCGGCCTCCTGGCCGCCCTGCTGCTGACCTTGCTGCAAAGCTTCTGGGTTGCCCCGCTGATCCTGCAGGCGGAGACCTTCGAAAACGCCCCGGCCGCGACCGAAGTGCATGAACATGCCGATGCCACGGCCCACACCCACGACGCTGAAGCCTGGGAGCCGGAAGATGGCTGGCAGCGTGTGCTGTCGACTACGGGCGGTAACCTGGTGGTCGCCGTAGGTTTTGCCCTGATGCTTGCCGGCCTGTACACCCTGCGTGCACCGACCCGTACGGCCCAAGGCCTGCTATGGGGCCTGGCCGGTTACGCCACCTTTGTGTTGGCGCCGACCCTGGGCTTGCCGCCTGAATTGCCGGGGACTGCAGCGGCAGACCTGGCGCAACGGCAAATCTGGTGGATCGGCACTGCCGCCTCTACCGCTGCCGGTATTGCGCTGATCGTGTTCGGTCGTAACTGGCTGCTGAAAATCCTGGGCGTGGCGATCCTGGCTGTGCCCCATGTGATTGGCGCACCACAGCCGGAAGTCCACTCGATGCTGGCGCCGGAGGCTCTGGAAGCTCAATTCAAGATCGCCTCGCAGTTGACCAACGTTGCCTTCTGGCTGGCGCTGGGCTTGATCAGTGCCTGGCTGTTTCGCCGTAACCGTGATGGTCAGTATTCGGCATGATCCTGGCGGTTGGCCTGGGGTGTCAGCGGGGTTGTTCTGTCGACATCCTGCGTGAACTGTTCAACGCCGCCCTCGCCGAGGGTGGCATTGAGCGTCAGCGCATCACTGCGTTGGCCAGTCTTGATCGCAAGCGGGATGAGCCGGGGTTGCTGGCACTGGCTCAGGTTCTGGATTTGCCGTTGGTATTTTTCAGTGCGGAGCAATTGGCGCCCTATGAAGATCGACTGAGCCATAAGTCCGAGACGGTTTTTGCTCATACCGGCTGCTACGGCATTGCTGAAAGTGCCGCCCTGGCCCTGACAGAACAGCTGTCTCAAAGCCCTGCCACCCTGCTGATCACCCGCAAAAAAACCGCCCAGGCCACCTTTGCATTGGCTTGCGCCGGCTGAATTCCCGATAATCGTCAGCTTTGATCATGAGCAATCTTCATCTGGAGGGCTGCTCGCGTGCTTTTTTTCACAGGAATGAATCCATGACTGTCTTTTTCATCGGCGCAGGCCCAGGCGATCCGGAATTGATCACGGTCAAGGGGCAGCGGCTGATTCGCAGTTGCCCGGTGATTATCTATGCCGGCTCGCTGGTACCGGCGGCGGTGCTTGAGGGGCATCAGGCTGAGCTGGTGGTCAACAGTGCGGAGTTGCATCTGGAGCAGATCATCGAGCTGATCAAGACGGCCCATGAGAAAGGCCAGGATGTGGCGCGGGTGCATTCCGGGGATCCGAGTTTGTACGGGGCGATTGGGGAACAGATTCGGCTTTTGCGGGAGCTTGGGATTGGGTTTCAGATCATTCCCGGGGTGACGGCGGTGGCGGCTTGTGCGGCGTTGTTGGAGGCTGAGCTGACGTTGCCGGACATTGCGCAGAGTGTGATTTTGACGCGGTATGCGGATAAGACGGCGATGCCTGAGGGTGAGGTGTTCAGTAGTTTGGCGCAGCATGGGACGACCATGGCGATTCACCTGGGGGTGAATCATCTGGAGAAGATCGTGGCTGAGTTGGTGCCTCACTATGGGGAGGATTGTCCGATTGCGGTGGTGCATCGGGCGACCTGGCCGGATCAGGATTGGGCCATTGGTACGCTGGCGGATATTGCCGGGAAGGTGGCAGCCAAGGGGTTTCGGCGTACGGCGTTGATTCTGGTGGGTCGGGTTTTGGCCAGTGACAGTTTTGGTGAGTCGTCGTTGTATCGTGCGGGGCATGCGCATTTGTATCGGCCCTGAGGGTGGTGGCGGTGGTGATGGTGTACATATCCGTTATTTAGGT
>NZ_JACARK010001202.1:0-3399 GCF_013386655.1 Pseudomonas sp. K5002
GCAGTCGACCCAGGAAATCGAGAAAATGGTCGCCGGCATCCAGAGCGGTACGGGTGAAGCGGTGCAGTCCATGCAGCAGAGCAACCAGCGCACCCAAAGCACCCTGGAAATGGCGCGGGCTGCCGGTGTGGCCCTGGAGCAGATCACCCAGTCCATCAGCCTGATCAACGAGCGCAACCTGGTGATCGCCAGTGCCTCGGAAGAACAGGCTCAGGTGTCCCGCGAAGTGGATCGCAACCTGGTGAACATCCGCGACCTGGCGACGCAGTCGGCGGCGGGCGCCAATCAGACCTCAGCCGCCAGTCACGAACTGTCGCGCCTGGCAGTGGATTTGAACGGGATGGTGGCGCGCTTCGTCATCTGACCTGAAATACGATCAAAAATGTGGGAGCGGGCTTGCTCGCGAAAGCGGTGTGTCAGTTGATGCATTCGGTGGCTGACACACCGCTTTCGCGAGCAAGCCCGCTCCCACATTGGCTTCTGTGGTGCTTCAGGAATCAGTGTTTCCAGGCGGCTGGGTTCACCAGGTTCTTCGGCTTCTCACCCGCCAGCGCCGCCAGCAGATTGTCCACCGCGCACTTCGCCATCGCCTCCCGCGTCTCATGAGTCGCTGAACCGATATGCGGCGTCGCCACCACATTGTTCAAGCGCAACAACGGCGAGTCATGCTGCAGCGGCTCCCGCACAAACACATCCAGCCCCGCCGCACGAATCGTGCGCTGTTGCAACGCCTCGATCAGCGCCGGCTCGTCCACCACCTTGCCCCGGGAGATGTTGATAAAGATCGTCTCCGGGCCCATCAGCGCGAACTCTTCAGCACCGATCAAACCTTCGGTTTCAGCCGTCAGCGGCAAGGTCAGGCACACAAAGTCGGCTTCCCGGAGCAGGTCCGGCAGGCTGCGGTATTGCGCGTCAAACCGCGCCTCCACCGCAGGTTTTGGCGAGTGGCTGTGGTAGATCACCGGCATGCCGAACCCGAAGTGCCCACGCTGGGCCAATGCTTCGCCTATCCGGCCCATGCCGATAATGCCCAGGGTCTTGCCATGCACGTCGCTGCCGAAATGCAGCGGGCCGATGTTCTGGTTCCAGTTGCCGGCGCGCACCATATTGGCCAGCTCCACCACTCGCCGGGCGGTCGCCAGGATCAGGGCGAAGCCGGTATCGGCGGTGGTTTCGGTCAGTACGTCGGGGGTATTGCTGAGCAGGATGCCGCGCTCGGTCAGGTAGTCGATATCGTAGTTGTCGACACCGACCGACACGCTGGCCACGGCCTCAAGGTTTGGCGCCAGATCCAGCAGTTTGGCATCCAGGCGCAAGCTGGCACCGAGCAAGCCCTGAGCGGTCGGCAAGGCTTCACGCAGTTTGGCCAGGCCGCTTTCATCCAGCGATTCAATAAGCGTGACCTGGGCCTGTTCATGCAGGCGGGCCATCAGCGGTGCAGAGAGTTTCTTGTAGAGCACGACAGACTTTTTCATCAGGTCTTTACCTTCAATTCAAGGGATTGCAGCGGGGCGCGTTCGCGGTCGCTGGCGCCGGGCTTGAGAAAGATCGTCAACACCACCGACACCAGCAGCGCACCGCTCATCAGCAAGTACGAGGCGCCGGGCGATCCGGTGCTGCTGTTGAGGTAGCCCACCAGATACGAACCGCCGAACGAACCGAGGGCGCCCATGCTGTTGATCAGCGCCATGGCGCCGCCGGCGACGTTGGCCGGAAGGATCTCGGGGACGATTGCGAAAAACGGCCCGTAAGGCGCATACATACAGGCCCCGGCGATCACCAGCAGGGTGTACGACCACCAGAAGTGTTCGGCGCCGAGCACGTAGGACGCATAAAACGCGATGGAGGCGATCAGCAACGGTGGCCACACAAAACGTTTACGTTTTTGCAGTTTGTCCGAGCCCCAGGACACCGCCAGCATGCCGATCACCGCCGCCAGGTACGGCAGCGCCGACAGCCAGCCGGCCTCGACCATGTCCATTTTCAGGCCGGCCTTGAGAATCGACGGCAGCCACAGCACGAAGCCATACACGCCAATGCTCCAGCAGAAAAACTGCAGCGCCAGGATGATCACCTTGGGTGAGCGAAAGGCCTCGGCGTAGTTCTTTACCGCCTTGATGCCCACTTGTTCTTCGGCGAGGGCGGTTTCCAGGTCTTTTTTATGCTGGGCGCTCAGCCATTTGGCGTCGGCGGGTTTTTCATCCGCCAGCTTCCACCAGATAAACGCCCACAGCACCGCCGGCAAACCTTCGATGATAAACATCCAGCGCCAGCTGAAATGCTGTACCAGGTAGCCCGAGACCACCGACATCCACATCATGGTCACCGGGTTGCCGAGGATCAGGAAGGTGTTGGCTCGCGAGCGTTCCGCGCGGGTGAACCAGTGACACAGGTACACCAGCATCGCCGGCATCACGGCGGCTTCGACCACCCCGAGCATGAAGCGGATCACGATCAGCATGTAGGCGTTGGACACCATGCCGGTCAGGGTGGCCAGGCCGCCCCACAGGATCAGGCTGACGAAAATCAGCTTCTTCACGCTGCGTTTCTGCGCGTAGATCGCACCGGGCACCTGGAAGAAAAAGTAGCCAAGGAAGAACAGCGCGCCGAGCAATGACGACATGCCCGGGGTGATCATCAGGTCTTCGGCCATCCCGGAGGCGGCGGCAAAGCCGTAGTTGGCGCGGTCCAGGTACGCCAGGCTGTAGGTGATAAACACGATGGGCATGATGTACCACCAACGGCGGGTGGCGAGTTTCAACGGTTCCATAAGGTTGCTCCTGAGCTTGTTGTAGTTGTGGCAACAGGTAACTCGGTGATGCTGATTAACCGGCTTTCTGGGTGTGGGGCAGATCGGTCCTGAACGGCAAGCCTTCCATGTCGCCACGGCTCTGCACCGCGCGGCTGCCGATCCAGTTGCCGCGCTGCACGGCTTCGCTGAAGCTCAGGTTTTCCAACAACGCGCTGATCATGCCCACGGCAAATCCATCGCCGGCGCCGACCGTGTCGACCACCTTGGCCACTGGCACGGCGGCGACAAACCCCTGGTCCAGCTGGGTGCGGTAATACGCGCCGTGGGGCCCGAGCTTGATGGCCACGGCTTCCACGCCCTGGTCCAGGTAAAACGCGGCGATGTCGGCCGGGTCTTCAAAACCGGTGAGCAAGCGGCCTTCGCCCAAGCCCGGCAACACCCAGTCCGCCAGGCAGGCGAGGGCGTTGATTTCGCTGATCATGCGTTGCTCGTTCGCCCACAGGGACGGGCGCAGGTTCGGGTCGAAGGACACGCTGCGCCCGGCCTCGCGCATTTGCGTCATCAACTGGCGCGACAGGTCGCGGGTGGCGTCCGACAGCGCCGGCGGAATGCCGGTGGCGTGCAGGTGCCGGGCTTGCAACAGCTCA
>NZ_JACARK010001203.1:0-301 GCF_013386655.1 Pseudomonas sp. K5002
TGCGTCCCCAGCGTTTGGCGGCGCGACTGGCCATCAGCTGAAACACCGCCATCATCCCGGAATAGGCACCGCGCAGCAGGCCGACCTGGGCGTAGGTCATGCCGAACTGCGCTTGCCAGATCGGCAGCAGCACGTAGATCACATCGGTCAGGCCATCGTGAATCGCGTGGGCGCTGCAGCCGGCGATCAACGAGCGGCGACGGGCGGAAGTCTCGGGTACCGGCAGGGCAACGGCATCGTTCATGAGGTCTTGCTCAGTTCAGGTTGGAGGGGCTTCCAGCCCGCCAGGGCGATCAGCAAC
>NZ_JACARK010001203.1:360-1062 GCF_013386655.1 Pseudomonas sp. K5002
CCGCCAGGGCGATCAGCAACGACAGTAGCTGGAAACCGATGATCAGCGCCACACACCCCACCCAACCCCAACGCCCCCAGATCAGCGCCGGGACGATGGCGCCGAAGCTGCCGCCCAGGTAATAGCAGGTGAGGTACAGGCCCACGGCGCCGGCCTTGTTGTGGCGAGCGGTGGCGGTGGTGAAGGCGCTGGCGGCGGCCTGGGCGAGGAACACGCCCGTGGAGCTGAGGGCCAGGCCCAATACGATGCACCACAGGGATGGCAGCAAGGTCAGGCCCGAGCCACAAACGCCAAGCACCGCAGCCGCCGTCAGCAGTTCGGATTGCGGGCGGGATTTGCTCAGGCGCCCGGCAACGGGAATGACCACCAGGGCCAGCAGGAACACCATATAGATCGTGCCCAGCGCCGCCGGGCCAAGGTCGAACGGGGCTTGGCTGAGGTAAAGGCCAGCGTAGGTAAACGTCGCCACTTGGGAGAACAGCACGCAAAATCCTACGGCGTAGGCTGCCAGCAACGGCGTGCCGAGCACATCGGTCCAGGTGGTTGAAGGTCGCGCAACTCGGGGCGGATTGCCCGGCAGCAGGAACTGGATAAACCCGCCCACCATCAGGCTCAACACTGCCAACAGCTCGAAGGCTTCACGCCAGCCGACGTACTCGGTCATCACACCGGTGACGAAGCGCCCGGCAAACCCGCCGAGCA
>NZ_JACARK010001204.1:0-1554 GCF_013386655.1 Pseudomonas sp. K5002
ATAGCAGCAGCGCCGCCGCCACCAAGTAGGGCAGGCGAGGTTCGATCGCGTAGATCAAGGTCCCGTCCAACGGCCCGACCACCACGCCCAGGCCTTGTGCCGCACCCACCGAACCTGCCGAGGCGCCTTGCTCCGACGCATCCACCGCATTCGCCGCCAGCGCCGCGAAAGACGGGAAGATCCAGCCCATGCCGGCCGCGGACACAAAAAAGCACAGCCACAGGATCCAGGCCGTATCAGCGAACATGCTGCCGGCAAATCCCAGGGCTGACACCACCGCACCGATGCGAATCATCCGCAGCGGCGGCCACTCCAGTTTGCGCACTACCAGTTGCGAACAGATCAACGCCAGCCCGACCATGGTCAGGGCGATACCGGCAGTTTGTGCCGCATCGGCCGGGTTCATCTTCAAGCGATCCAACGCGAAAAAACCCACGGTTATCTGCGCGATCGACACACACAGCATCGCGACAAACGCCACCACCAACGGTCGACGCAGGCGCGGGTCCGAGAGGTTGACCGGCTTGGGCGGCTGCTTGAGGTGCAGCTCCTGGCGCGGCAATTTGGCCAGCAGCAACAAGAATCCCAACAGCGGTAACACCGCCATCGCATAAAACGGCAGGCTCAGGCTGTGACGCGCCAACAGCGCAGCAATCGCCGGGCCCAGCACCAGGCCGCAGGCGTTGGCGGCGCCCAGGGAAGCCATGGCCTTGGCGCGGTGCTCAGGCTCAATGTTGTCGGCCACCAGCGCATAGCCGCCCACCGGTATCGCAGCGTAGAACACGCCGATCAGGCCACGACCCAGAATCAGCCCGATAAACGCCAACATGGCCGATGGCAGCAGTTGCAGGGACGCATCGATAAACACGCACAGCGCCCAGTAGGCCAGGGTGAAACCACCGGTGCCCAGCAGCAGCACACGGCGCCGGCCCAGTCGGTCACTGGCCTGGCCCCATGGACGAGCCAGAAGCATCCAGATCACCCCGGACACGGTGACCGCCGCACCTGCCTGCCAGGTGGCCAGGCCAAGCACCCGAGCGATCGGGCCAATCAGCGAGACAAATGCCATCATCGCCATGGTGCAGGCCATGTTGGCCAACAGCAGCGGCCTCAGGTTGAATGGGCGGTCAGTGTGCAAAGTCGCGAGTGCAGCGTCTTGGGAGCTGTTCATCGGTTATCCAAGGGCAGGAGAAAAGGGCAGTCGTGCATCCACCATCACCAGCGGGCGGCCATGCACCTGTTCCAGGCGGCCACTCACACCATAGACGTTTTTCAGCAACGCCTGATTGATCACCACTTGCGGTGGCCCGGCAGCGGCCAACTGACCGTTGTGCAACACCACCACCTGATCACTGAAGCCCAGGGCGAGGTTGATGTCGTGCACCACCACCAGGGTGATCAGGTTGCGTTCGCGGGTGGCCTGGGTGATGGCTTCCACCACCTGGCACTGGTGATACAGGTCCAGGGCGCTGGTGGGTTCGTCCAGCAGCAACACCCGAGGCTGGCGCACCAGGGCCTGGGCCAGGCCCACCAGTTGGCGCTGGCCACCGGAAA
>NZ_JACARK010001205.1:0-1157 GCF_013386655.1 Pseudomonas sp. K5002
GCCTCGGCCACCAGCGACACCATCACCCTGCCGCCCGGCTACAGCGCCTCGGTACTGATCAGCTGGGGCCAGCCGCTGCACAAGAACGCGCCGGCCTTCGACCCCAGCGGCAACGGCACGGCCAAGGCCCAGGAACAGCAGTTCGGCGACAACAACGACGGCATGAGCCTGTTCGCCTTCCCCGGTGACGACAACCGCGCGCTGATGGCGATCAACAACGAATACACCAACTACCGCTACCTCTACGCCCACGGCGGCGCGCCGCAATCGGCCGAAGACGTGCGCAAGGCGTTGGCCAGCGAAGGCGTGTCGGTGATCGAAGTACGGCGCAAAGGCGACACCTGGCAGTTCGTCCAGGACTCGCGCTACAACCGGCGCATCCACGGCAACTCGCCAATCCGCTTCGGCGGCCCTGCGGCGGGCCATGCCTGGCTGAAAACCAGCGCCGACAAAACCGGCAAAAAAGTCCTCGGCACCTTCCAGAACTGCGCCAACGGCAAGACCCCGTGGGGCACGTATCTCACCTGCGAAGAGAACTTCACCGACTGCTTCGGCAGCAGCAACCCGCAACAGACCTTCGACGCCGGGCAGAAACGCTATGGCGTGGTCGCCGCGAGCAAAGACATCAACTGGCACCCCCACGACCCGCGCTTCGACATGGCCAAGAATCCCAACGAACTCAACCGCCATGGCTGGGTAGTGGAAATCGACCCGTTCGACCCGCAATCCACACCGGTCAAGCGCACCGCCCTCGGCCGCTTCAAGCATGAAAATGCTGCGCTGGCGGAAACCCGCGACGGCCGCGCCGTGGTGTACATGGGCGACGACGAGCGCGGCGAGTTCATCTACAAGTTCATCAGCCGCGACAAGATCAATCACAAGAACCCCAAGGCCAACAAGGACCTGCTGGACCACGGCACCTTGTACGTGGCGATCTTCGACGCGGGCGACGGCAATGCCGACCATCCCAAGGGCCAGGGCCAATGGGTCGAGCTGACCTACGGCAAGAACGGCATCGACGCCAACAGCGGTTTTGCCAGCCAGGCCGAAGTGCTGATCCACGCGCGCCTGGCCGCCAGCGTGGTGAAAGCCACCCGCATGGACCGCCCGGAATGGATCGTGGTCAGCCCCACCGACGGCCAGGTGTATTGCACCCT
>NZ_JACARK010001206.1:0-2118 GCF_013386655.1 Pseudomonas sp. K5002
CGATGCGTTCGGCGGCTTAATTTAGCGGCACGTCGGCGGAAACAATAGCCGGTGATTTGCCGCCCAGTTCCAGGGTGACCGGCGTCAGGTGTTCGGCCGCCGCGCGCATCACGTGCTTGCCGATGCTGGTGGCGCCGGTGAACAGCAGGTGGTCGAAGCGCAGCTTGGAAAACGCCATGCCCACTTCAGCCTCGCCGAGCACCACGCACACCAGGTCCTCGGGGAAGATCTTCGCCAGCAGCGCCTTGAGCAACTGGCCGGTGGCGGGGGTGGATTCGCTGAGCTTGAGCATCACCCGGTTGCCGGCCGCCAATGCACCCACCAGCGGGCCGATGGCCAGGTACAACGGGTAGTTCCAGGGCACGATCACCCCGACCACACCCAGGGGTTGATAGATGACCTTGGCGGACGCGGGCTGGAAGGCAATGCCTACAGCGCGGCGGGAAGGTTTCATCCAGCCCTTGAGGTGTTTGCTGGCGTAGTGAATGCCATGCAGGCTGGGCATCAGTTCGGCGAACAGGGTTTCGTCGGCGCTGCGGTGGCTGAAATCACTGCTGATGGCGTTGATCAGCGCCTGGCGCTCGTCACTCAACAGCTCGCGCAAGGCCTTGAGCCATTGCTGGCGCTGGGCGGCCGGCGGCATCGGGTTGGCGGCGTAGGCTTGGCGCTGGGCGTCGAACAGTTCCTGGAGCTGGTCCAGCGCCTGGGAATCTTGCAGGTAGGCAACGTTGGCAGACATGGCGAAGTTCCCGATTGTTATTGGAATGCTTCAGTTTTTAGAGTCATTGCTCTAAATTGTCAAATAACATTGCACAACGTGCCGATTTATCCGGACAAGGATAGTCCGTAAGATGCCGCCATCACGGGTCTAGAAGTTGATTTCCCATGGCACCACGAGTAAAGACCAGCGAGCGCATTGTGCAAACCAGCCTGGAGCTGTTTAACCAGCAGGGCGAGCGCAGTGTCAGCACCAACCATATCGCTGCCCATATGGAAATTTCCCCGGGCAACCTGTACTACCACTTCCCCAACAAGCAGGCGATTATCGCGGTGCTGTTTCGTGAGTACGAAGCGTTGGTGGACAGTTTCCTGCGCCCGCCCCAGGGCCGTGCGGTGACCGTGGAAGACAAGCGCTTCTACCTGCAGGCGGTGCTGGCCGGCATGTGGCGCTACCGCTTCCTGCACCGTGACCTCGAACACCTGCTGGAAAGCGACCCGGAGCTGGCCACCGGCTATCGGCGGTTCTCCCAGCGTTGCCTGATCCAGGGCGCAGCCATCTACCAGGGGTTTGTCGATGCCGGCATCCTGAACATGGACCCGGTGCAAACCGAAGCCCTGACCCTCAACGCCTGGATCATCCTCACCTCATGGGTGCGCTTCCTGTGCACCACCAATGAAAAGTCCACGCACCTGAGCGCTGAGGCCATCAAGCGCGGTGTGTACCAGGTGCTGGTGCTGGAAGCCGGGTTTATCACCCCCAAGGCCAAGGACGCGGTGGATGCACTGTTCAAAGAGTTTTACGTGCCGTTGAATCAGGCGCTGGAAGAAGTGAAGTAGGATGTTTCCCGAACGCTAACCTAGCCACAGGAGTCAGTCATGCCGCTTGCCCAACTGATCAGCCCCCAGCAACTGGCCGAGCGCCAGAAGTCCGGCGGGCTGGTGATCCTCGATTGCCGCTTTGCCCTGGAAGACCCGGACTACGGCCTGTGCAGCTACGCCGAAGGGCATATCGAAGGGGCGCAGTATGCCGATCTGGAGCGCCACCTCAGCGGGCCGATAATCAAGGGCGTGACCGGTCGCCATCCGTTGCCGGCGCCGGATGCGTTTATCCGGCAACTGCGGGCATGGGGCGTTAACGCCGACAGCGATATCGTTTTGTATGACGACGGCCCGGGTGCCTATGCCGCCCGTGCCTGGTGGCTGCTGGCCTGGCTGGGCAAGCGCGACGGTGTGTTCATCCTCGATGGCGGCCTGAAAGCCTGGCACGCGGCGGGCTTCCCGTTGAGCCTGGATGCGCCGGTGATCGAGCCCGGCACCTTCAGCGGCACGCCGGACAACCACTTGCAACTGGACGCCGAACACCTGCAGAAACGCCTTGGCCAGCCCGGCCTGACCCTG
>NZ_JACARK010000122.1:0-8452 GCF_013386655.1 Pseudomonas sp. K5002
GTGGTGGAACACGACCTCGAAACCATGCGCCGCGCCGACTGGCTGATCGACGTCGGCCCGGCTGCCGGTGAACACGGCGGCCAGGTCCTGTACAGCGGCCCACCCGCCGGCCTGGCGCAGGTCGAAGCCTCGCAAACCCGCGAATACCTGTTCGCCGAAAAACGCCCGGTCAGCCAACCACCGCGCCAACCCACCGGCTGGCTGAGCCTGGAAGGCGTCACGCGCAACAACCTCAACGACCTCAGCGTGGACTTTCCCCTGGGCTGCTTCACCGCCGTCACCGGCATTTCCGGCTCGGGCAAATCCAGCCTCGTCAGCCAGGCGCTGTTGGAACTGGTAGGCGCAGGCCTGGGCCGCGTGGTGGAAACCGAAGACGAACCCAGCCTCGAAGACGACGCCCCGCAAACCAGCGGCGGCCGCATTAGTGGCGGGCTGGAACACATCCGCCGCCTGGTGCAGGTGGACCAGAAACCCATCGGCCGCACACCGCGTTCCAACCTCGCGACCTACACCGGCCTGTTCGACAACGTACGCAAACTGTTCGCCGCCACACCCGCGGCGAAAAAGCGCCATTTCGACGCCGGGCAATTCTCTTTCAACGTCGCCAAAGGCCGCTGCCCGAACTGCGAAGGCGAGGGGTTTGTCAGCGTTGAATTGCTGTTCATGCCCAGCGTGTACGCGCCATGCCCGACGTGCCACGGGGCGCGGTACAACCCGGAAACGTTAGCAATCAAGTGGGAAGGGCTGACCATCGCCCAGGTGCTGGGGCTGACGGTTGAACAGGCGGTAGGGGTATTTGCCGAAGAGCCGGGTGTGCTGCGCTCGCTGCAAGTGCTGCGGGATATTGGCTTGGGTTATTTGCGCCTTGGCCAGCCGGCGACCGAGTTGTCAGGCGGGGAGGCGCAGCGCATCAAGCTGGCGACCGAGCTGCAACGCAATGCCCGGGGCGCGACGTTGTATGTGCTGGATGAACCGACGACCGGGCTGCATCCGCGGGATGTGGACCGGTTGTTGAGCCAGTTGAATCATCTGGTGGAGGCGGGGCACACGGTGATTGTGGTGGAGCATGAAATGCGCGTGGTGGCCCAGAGTGATTGGGTGATTGATATTGGGCCGGGGGCTGGGGACAGAGGCGGGAAGGTGGTGGTGAGCGGGACGCCGCAGAAGGTGGCGAAGAGTAAGGGGAGCCGGACTGCGCCGTTTTTGGGGCGGGAGTTGGGATAGCTAATGGCCGGAAGGGGTCTATTCATGGCTTTGCTCTCTAGCGTTCGGCACCTGGCGGGTGACCAAAGTAGGCCTTGTAGGCATGGTTGAAGTTAGCGGGATTGGCATAGCCCAGGCGGTAGGCGATCTGCGCCACCTGCCACTTGCGCTGACGAAGCAGATTGCGCGCAAGCTCCATGCGTTGCTGGCGCACATAATCCAGCATCGACTGGCCGTAGATTTGACTGAACGCCCGGCGCAGCGTGGTTTCCCCCACACCCAGGCGCCGGGCCAGCGCTTGAGTGCCGGGAGGGTCGATGAGGTTGGCATCCAGTTGAAACCGCGCTTCATGGGCCAGGTCTGAATGACCGCGTACCGCAGGTATTGGCCTGGCAGGTTGAGGGGCAAGATGGGCTGCCAGCTCCACCAGCGCTGCCAGGCTCAGGCTTTCCTGATTAAGGCGCTCCAAGGCGCCTTGGTAGGGAGAGTGATATATCCGCTCCAGCAAACGCCCCAGTGCCGGGCACCCGTGCAGTCCCGAAAATTGAACGCCGTCATTGAGCAGGCTGAGTAACGGCTGGAGCGCCGAGTCTTCTTCGGCCAGCTCGCGCAAATAATCGCCTGCGATGCGTAGCCCGGCCATGCGCGCATGACTGCCGGCGGGCAGTTGATCGACGGTTTCCATGCTCTCACTCAGGCCCAGCACATGGACTGCGCCCGTGGTGTATTCATTGAGCACACCGTCGACCCGATGCTGCCACTGGCCGCCGAGCACCTGCACGATGCACACACTGTCGGGCAATACCTTGTGGATCTTCAGCGGCTCGGGGAACTGCAAGTCACAGTCGAAATACTGCAGGTCTGGCCGAACGGTCCGTGCGCGGTAGTGGCCGATGGCAGAACCAATAACCTGACGAGCGCTGTCGTCGAATACGCCGGCCTGGTCCAGGGGACCCGGGTGATCGAAGCAGAAGTGTGTGTCGAGATAAGGATTCTGGCGTTTCATCGAGAAGGGTTTGAGTCATGTCCTTATGTGTTCGCGCCATTGTACCCCGTCACTCGTCGTTGTGAACCGCAGTCTCATTGTTGTGCGCAACGGCCTGCACGGTTGGCAGATCGCCGAGGGTGACTTTCAATGGTCGGCCGTGAAATTCAAGGAACCTGAGTATGCTGATTTATCGCAAATGGGCTGCCGTGCTAAGCATGGTACTGGCCGTCATGACGGGCAATACCTTCGCTCAAGATCGCCCGGAAGTCGCAGATAAGGTCGCTGCGTATTCGGGTGAGGCCGGGGTGAAAGTCTGGACACTGCGTATCGGGGCCCGTGACGAAAATCAGGCACTGGTGCAAGTGGAAGGGGCTGACCACGACTGGAACCTGAAAATCCAAAAGATGTCTGTCGAGAAGACCAGCAAGGACACGCGCTATTACACCACGGTAGACGGTCAGAAGTTCGTCGTACTGATTCTGCAAAACGGCTGGGGAGAGCTGTACTTGCCAGGCGAAGCAAAAGCGCTGGCCGTCGCCTATAACGAGGCGCTGGCGAGTCAGGGCAATGCGCAAGCATTTCTCACTGACTATCTCCAGGCGAACTGAGCCATGAGCCTGTTGAGACGATGGTCGTGGGGCCTGGCGATGTTGCTGCTGCCGCTGGTACTGATGGGCTGGAGCAGCCTTCAGAGCTGGCGTGCCGACAGTACCCTGGAAGAAGCGCAGGTGATGCGCCAATGGCTCGCCAGCCCGAGCGATGAATTGAGGCAGCAACTGCCGCAACAATGGCGCAAAACGCCGGTACTCCCGGACGACAGCCTGCGCGGCTACCTGCAGCGTGAGGTCGCTCGGGCCGATGCCGACCAGGGCTCGGTGCACATGCGCCAGGTCTTGGCGTTTCTCGGTTACTGGCTGGCGGTCGCAGCCGTGCTGGCGGGCTGCGCGACCTGGGTAAAACTGCGCCTGGATGCCTGGCGCGCGTTGCGTTCGCGGGACTTTCTTTATGATCGACTGGTCCTGAGCTGGCGTGCGCTGGGGCAGTGGCTGGTGGTCTACACCGGGTTGATAGTGGGGGCGCTGGCGATGGCCCTGCTGTATGAAGTCAGCTGGGGCTGGAGCAACCGCCAGAACAGCGGCATGGTGATACTGCTGGTGGTGGTGCCCTTGCTGGTGATGCTGTACCTGGGCGTGCTGTTGATCGGGCGCCTGCGTCGGCAATGGCAGGATATGGAAACGCCGCAATCCGGGTTTCTGGGGCGTTCAATCAGCCGGGCCAGCGCCCCGGCCTTATGGGAGTGGATAGAAAAACTGGCAGCCGTCACCCGCGCGCCCGTGCCGGACCACATCGTGATTGGGGTCGACCAATCGTTTTTCGTCACCAGTGTCCAGGTGGCCCTGCAACCCTCGGGGCAACTGTTGACGGGCCGTACGATGTACCTGCCGCTGACTTTCCTGTCGACCCTGAGCCAGGAAGAAGCCGCCTCGATTATCGGCCATGAGCTTGGCCACTTCAGCAGCCGCGACACCGAGCGCGGGAGTGAAGCCGGGGCACGGTTCAGCCTGATGTACATGCATTTCCTGAACATCAGCGCGGTGGATGACATGCCGTCCTGGATCGAACGCCCGGCGATCTGGATGACGTGGCGCTTTCTGCATCACTTCCAGATTGCCGTGCACCACTGGAGCCGTGCGCAGGAACTGGTGGCGGATAAGGTCGGGGCGCAAATTGCCGGCGAGCGGCTGTTTTGCCAGGCGCTGCTGCGCGTCATCGCCCTTGATGCCGAAGTCAACAAACTGCTTGGGCAGCGTACCCACAGCAACTTGATCCAGGCGTTAGCGGACCACCTTCGCCAGGCTCCGGTGATCTTGAACGAGGCGGTGATGGATCACGCGATCGCTCATCCGTTCGATACCCATCCCCCCACTGCCGTGCGCCTGCAGCAACTGGGTGTGGTTCTCGACGACCAGTTGCTGGCCCAGGCAACACGGACGCCCACCGCGCACGACCGGCAGTGGTTCAGTCAACTCACTCATGATCCGCAGTCGGCTGAAGATGCCAACAAGAATGGAGTACCGGTATGAACCACCCTGATGATCCACTGGCCAGCCTGGCCCAATCCCTCACTGAGGATTTTAATCAGCACACTGGCGATCAGTTGCAGGCGGCCATCCAGGAACGCGAGGAGTGGTTGGCCGAGGTTCCCGCAGTCACCGAACTGGCCTACCCACGCAAGGTGCGCCGCACCCTGTTGCTCTTTTCAGTGTTCGCTTTCGTGATGGCTGGCGGGAGTGCATGGGATGGCAAAAACGCGTTCATGGGAGGCATTTTTGCAATCGTGGCGCTGGTTTTGCTCAGCGGGGTGTGGCTGCACCGTCGGGCCGGCGAGGAGATCCTGATGCGCCTGACCCATAGCCACTTGTGGTTTCGCAACCTTGATGCAGAAATCGATCTGCTGGATATCGGTGATATCCACATCAAAGAGGGCCGCATCAAGCTATGGATCACGCTGACATTGCGCGAGGGTGCGCCATTGCCCGCCTGCAAAAACGCTGCGGGCCCCCTGATGCCCCACGTCAAGATCAAGCGCTCCCGGGAGCCTCAGATATGCTTGACGCTGTTCGGCCTGCAACTGAACGGTAACGTCCTCACCGGCGAACAAGTGCTGGAAATGCTGGACACCTACTGCAACGCGGCGCGTGTAGAGGGTGAGTTGCGGGCGTTGAAGGCTTCCTGAAGGGGTAGGGGGCTACACCCGTTTGTGGCGAGGGCGCTCGCGCCTCGCCACACACATTGATGTATTCGACAGTTTCAGCGACTTGCCTCGGTACGCCACAGCACAGGCCAATGAACCTGCTCCAGCCCCATGCAGGTGTTCATTTCAGCCGCATGGGTCAGCGTGAAACCGTTACCGTCGTAGCGCCAGCGCAGCGCAGTGCCACAACCCCCCATGCCCATCGCCATTGCCTGGCTGCTCAGCTCACCCGTGGCCGGATCAAAATCGACCAGGCCGTTGGGCTCTCTTTCCGGCAGATTTGGCACTTCGGCGACCCGTGCTGGGCGCGCCTGCTCAGGGTGGTCCAGGGGCGCCTGGTAGATATTGTAGAAACAGTTGTATGCCCCACAGCCGGTTTCGATGATCACCAGCGCTTGATCTGCACTCAAGGCATAGGCGTTAGCCTTTGGCGCAACGCCTTCATTCAGATCCGCTTGCCACTCCTTGCGCGTGGCCGCCACCACGGCATCCGCGACTTCTTTTGCCCTGTCCGGGGTTAGCGCAACGGGTGCCTGCCAACTCGGTGCCGGCGGTGCGGCCGGTGCTTGCGGCACGCTGCTGGCGGGCGCCTGCCCCTTGGAAATCAGTGCGTCCTGTGTACCAACGCGCCCCTGGACCGAGTCGATCAGCAAAAGCGCCGCGCTCATCCCGTTTAGCGAGGCGACGGAGGTACCGCCCTCAATGGGTAAAATCAACTCCCGCCCGTTGCGCAACTCTGCAATCAAGGCGTCGGCATTCGTTCCGGTCAGAGCAAACACCTCAGATACCTCACCTTTTTTGAGTTCGCCAGGCTCGAATCGATTTTTCAGCGGCTTGCCATCGAGTGTTGGCTGACCCTGGGGGGCGGTGTAGCTGAACACGCCTACCCGCAAGTCTCCATGTGGGCCGGCTTCACGGGTTACCCGCAGGCTGAACGTCGAGATACCGATATCGTCACGCTCCGGGACGGCACCGATAGCCGTGCAGGCACGCGTGTTATCACAGCCGACAATCCAGTCCTTGATAGAACGCTCCAAAGGGACATTGTCGGCGGCGTTCGCACTGGTAACTGCAGCAGCCATCAGGAATATGAGGGGGAGTCGGGTCATCAAACAGGTGCCTGTAGACTGGAAAAACGCTATTAGGGCAGGGTTCTTTGCCAATACCTATTGCATGGCCGTCAGGCACAACAGAAACCCCGGCTGGAACAATCGGTACGGTGTTCCAGCCAGCGCCTGAACGTGGGATGTCGCCAGTCCAGCGCGCTGCAAGTCAGGGTGACTTTGCGCCGTTGCGCCCCTCAATGCTGCGCACCAACGCCCCAAAAAGCTCACCCCGCGGCATCTTGCTCAAGGGAATATTCGCCTTCTCGAACCACTCCCGATCCGCCTCAGGGTGCGGGCCACTCAGCACCACGACCCCGTTTTCATAGGTGTAACGCGCTGCCGCCACATCACCATTCCGGTAGGTCGCAATGGTTGAAGAAGGCGAGGTCGCGTCAGGCTTGGGGAAGTAAGGCCCATCCTGATAAAAGACGCTATCGGTTTTCCCATCCCACACAACCTGCACCGCCGCGTCCGCAATGCCCGCGACCTCAAACCCAGGCCTGCCCGCCTCTGAATCAAGGTCGTAGGGTATCAGGCCAAAGTTGCTGTCGTCGGCCAGATAAGCACCCATACAAAGCCCCAGGTAGCGCCCACCCTGGGCGACAAAGTCACGAATGGCCTGCACCCGCGCATCCCCCAAACTATCAAGCGCCGCAGGGATGTCCTGACCGCCACCCGGTTGAACGTAGAGGTCATAACGAGCGAGGTTTTGCGGCGTGATGTCGATCGATTCATCGGCACCTACAAAGTCAATCTGCGCAGTTGGGCGGACGCGCAGCAGGGCTGTTTTGACATTCTCTGAACATCCCTCGCAGCCCGCCGGGCCTCGGTAGATAGCGACATGGGCGATGGGTGTCGCGGCGTGCACTGAGGAAGGAAGCAGTGTGAAAAACGCAAAAAGCGTCGCGGCGATGGCGTGCAGATTCATGGTTGTAGAGTCGTCTTAAAGCTGATTGGGTCCGATCGGACTTTGTGATTCGAAGCCTAAAGCCAATAGCCACTTGAAGGAGTTAACATTTGTAAAACGGCTAGGAAAAATCGGGGTTGATGATCGCAACGACGGTTTTTCCATTGAAATTTATGGGTTTTCCTTTAGTGCATAAATATCGAAGAGAGCGTTTCTTCCATTTTCAGTCCCCGGAATTTTTCAGGCCGTTTGAGTCAGCTCTCGGCGATGCGCGAATGCTATCGGCCAATAGCACACACTCAAGTATCGACTATGCTTGGAGCGATTCAGCCCTGTACCTGAAGGATCTAAACAATGGGGTACCTTGTCGTTGCTCACGCGATGAATGTGAAGCCGGAGTTAGAACCACTTTCTACGTTGCCGGTGAGCATTGGTTGGTCATTGCACCAGGATGAAAACGCCACGTCGTTCTACTTAGACACGTTCAAGGCTGGCGAAGAACGGAAATGGCCCTTTACGTCTATGCCACCCATCAAGGATGTACCGCTTGAGCTCCCTCAAGAATTGGCAGCGCTATCGCAGATATACAAAGTGCTTAAGGATGCTCAGCTAGCCGACTACTTCAAGAGAGCTTTCCTGAATGTGAATTTAGCGCTGAGTAAAAGCCTTCAATTACACGTTTGCAGCTTTTGCACGGATGACGACGGGCTGGATTTTGTGTGTGTATCGTCGAATGGTGAACTGCAAAGGCTGCGTTGCGTTTGCGGTGATCTGGATATCACCTACGAGCTTGGCACGGTCATGATCCAGCCGCTTCTGATAGATGGAGTTGAAGGCACCGACGCAAGTGGTCTGCATGACCCAGAGAGCGGCATTCACGTCTTGAGTCGGAATATAACGCCCTCATCGTTACTGCATGCGGTGGCTTCAGCAGAAACCACTCGCTTTCTACAAGCAGAAAGCCCCCCTCTGGGTCTAGGTAGCTTCGATGGTCTGGACGTCGCACCGGTAAAGATTGCTGGCTCTAAGATCGCCTCGCTGAAGCCTGAGGTGGTTGCTCAGAAAGCGTGGTGGAGGCGGTGGTAGTTGTATCGACGACTTCGACCCAAGCCAGGAGGTTTTTCGGGGAAAAGTAGCCAATTATCAGCATCGAAAAATTGGGGCCGATAATGGGGGCCAGTTTTCAAAAAGCTACCCGTCACGATGGGCTGCAATCGGCCGAGACCGTGTAAAAAGGCTTCCATCGTACTTAGATCTGCAGCGTTAAATCTTCCAACCTTAATCAGTCACAGGAGCGTTCGTGGCTGGGTTTATCCTAATTATCTTGTGAGGAAAGTAATGGAGGCTCTTCAACGTGCTCCCATTCCAAATACCACTCGTATGTTTCGTTGTCAGCCTTGAATTCATGTTTAACAGTCCTGCCAAGTCTCACTAGCTTTCGAGCCATGTGAGAGGAATGTGTCTTAGTCATTCTGAATCGCCCCTAGTTTCGT
>NZ_JACARK010001207.1:0-328 GCF_013386655.1 Pseudomonas sp. K5002
CCTTCGCGGCTGGCCACGGCGACACTGCCGCCGTGCAGGTCGGTGAGTTGCTTGACCATCGCCAAACCCAGGCCCGTGCCTTCGAATTTGCGCGCCAGGCTGCTGTCGATCTGGCTGAAGGCCTTGAACAGCTTGCTCATGTCGTCCCGGGCGATCCCGATGCCGGTGTCGCTCACGCTCAATTCCAGGAACTGTTGATGTTCGCTGGGCTGCAGGGCAAAGCCGTGGGTGGGCCAGTCCCCGGGAATCTGCCCCACTTGCCTACGATTCACCTCGCGCACCGAGAGCGTCACCGAGCCGCCGTGCTCGCTGAACTTCACCGCATTGG
>NZ_JACARK010001208.1:0-1476 GCF_013386655.1 Pseudomonas sp. K5002
CGCCGGGTTGCTGCCGAACCTGTCGGCCGGTGCCGACATCAACAATGTGCGCACCCAGCTGGACCAGCCCGCCGCCACGGTCAACCGCGACGCCCATTCCTGGCGCGCGACCTTGAGCCAGCCGCTGTTCCGCGCTGATCGCTGGTTCCAGCTGCAAGCCGCTGAAGCCGTCAACGAGCAGGCCGCGCTGCAACTCTCGGCCACCGAACAGAACCTGATCCTGCAAAGCGCCGAAAACTACTTCGCCGTGCTGCGGGCCCAGGACAACCTGGCGTCCACCAAGGCCGAAGAAGCCGCGTTCAAGCGCCAACTGGACCAGTCCAACGAACGCTTTGACGTCGGCCTGTCGGACAAGACCGACGTGCTGCAATCCCAGGCCAGCTACGACACCGCACGGGCCAACCGCATCCTGGCCCAGCGCCAGGTGGACGACGCCTTTGAAGCGCTGATCACCCTGACCAACCGCCAGTACAACTCGATCCAGGGCATCGTGCACACGCTGCCGGTGCTGCCGCCGTCGCCTAACGATGCCAAGGCCTGGGTCGAAACCGCCGGCCGCCAGAATCTGAACCTGCTGGCCAGCAACTACGCGGTCACCGCCGCCGAAGAAACCCTCAAGCAACGCAAGGCCGGCCACGCGCCGACGCTGGATGCCGTGGCGCAATATGAAAAAGGTGACAACGATGCCCTGGGCTTCAGCAACCCGAGCGCCTTTGGCCAGCCGTATCACGGTGACGTGTCGCAACGCACCGTAGGCTTGCAGTTGAGCATCCCGCTGTACAGCGGCGGCCTGACCAGCTCGCAAGTGCGCGAATCCTATTCCCGCCTGGGCCAGACCGAGCAGCAACGCGAAGGCCTGCGTCGCCAGGTGGTGGAAAACACCCGCAACCTGCACCGCGCGGTGAACACCGATGTGGAGCAGGTACAGGCGCGCCGCCAGTCGATCATCTCCAACCAGAGCGCGGTGGAAGCCACGGAAATCGGTTACCAGGTGGGCACGCGCAATATCGTCGATGTGCTGGACGCCCAGCGCCAGCTGTACACCTCGGTGCGCAACTACAACAACAGCCGCTACGACTACATCCTCGACAACCTGCGCTTGAAGCAGGCGGCGGGCACGTTGAACCCGGGGGACTTGCAGGATCTGGCGCGTTACCTGAAGGCCGACTACAACCCGGACAAGGACTTCCTGCCGCCGGACCTGGCCAAGGCCGCCGCGGCGCAGCTGAAGGCTAACCCGGGTTACTAAGACTGCCCGTTAACCCAATGTGGGAGCGGGCTTGCTCGCGAAAGCGGTGTATCAGTCGACTTATTCGCTGACTGACACTGCGCATTCGCGAGCAAGCCCGCTCCCACATTTTGACCGCGTTTCGTCAGTTAGCCGATGGTCATCAGGCTGGCGTTACCACCCGCAGCAGCAGTGTTGACGCTCAGCGCCCGCTCGATCACCAGGCGCTCCAGGGCAATCCCGGTTTC
>NZ_JACARK010001209.1:0-4303 GCF_013386655.1 Pseudomonas sp. K5002
GGTTGATTGAGCAGGCGGATGCCGCGAGCCTGGTTCGGGTTGACCTCGATAAAGCCGCCCTCGGTCAGCGCCAGCACATGCTTGCGCGCCACGCTGCGGGAGGCAAAGCCGAACGCCTCGGCGATCTCGGCGAGGCTGGGGGACTGGCCTTGCTGCGCGATACGGTCGCGGATAAAGGTCAGGATGGCGGTACGGCGGGGCGTTAGATTCTTCATGGAGTACATTTGTACTCCTGTGGGAATTTTCTGGCAATATCCGTCAGTCGCTTCCCATGCAGCCACCGGAAAAGTCCCCGCCAAGTTGACGAACGGTCTTTCGAATGTTCAGATGCCGGCCTGTTTCAGGTGCCTCATGCCGCCGTGCATGGGGTGAAACGGGAAACCGGTGCCGCTCTTTTCGAGCCAGTCCGGTGCTGCCCCCGCAACGGTAGACGCGTGACCCCTTCGACACACCACTGTGGCCTGCGCGCCATGGGAAGGTGAAGGTGTCCATACGTGTGAGCCCGGAGACCGGCCTGGAATTCTGTTTGGCAAAATCCTGCGGTGGGCGGGCATGGGCCGGTATTGGCGTGTGCTCGGTGCCTACTCGTGCGTGCTTTTCGCGAAAGATACTTTTCCGAGAAGACTATGATTCGACCTTACAATACGTCCGTGCCCAGCCTGTTGCTCGGCTGCCTGTTCAGCCCCCTGCTGCTGGCCGACGACCCTCCCCTTGAGCTCAAGCAGCAGATCATTTCCGCACCGTCGGTGGAATCCACTACCGTGGCCGACATGGCCCAGTACGGCAGCAAGGTCGAGATCGTCACCCGCGAACAGATCGAACGCGCCGGCCCCGCCGCCGATGTGTCGCGCGTGATGCAGATGTTCATCCCCGGCCTGTACGTGGCCCCCAAGAACGGCCCGTTCGACTACGGCACCTATTCCCTGCTGGGTGGGCGCAACGACGACACGCTGATCCTGCTGGACGGCGTGCGCCTGAACAACCGCTTGTACGGCGGCCTGTACCTGGACACCCTGCCCGCCAACGCCATCGAGCGCATCGAAGTGCTCAAGGGGGGCCAGAGCCTGCTGTTCGGCACCCAGGCGGTGTCGGGGGTGATCAACATCGTTACCCGCAGCCCGCAAACCCGCGAGGCGTCCGGCGAGGTGAACCTGGGCGCAGACACCTTCGGCGGCACCACCGGCGATGCCCGGGTCGAGAAGATCTTCAACAACGGTTTCGGCGATCTTGGCTTGCTGGCCTACGTCAGCCGCAACGTCTCCGAGGGCTACCAGCCGTTTCGCAACCGCGACATGAAAAACGTCAGCGACAAGAAACGCTCCTACGAAGTCACCACCTTCGGCACCAAGGCGATCCAGTCGTTTGGCGATGACACGCGCCTTGAGCTGTTTTACCAGTACGCCGACGCCAACCTCGATTTCGCCCGCCCGGTGGACAACCACAAGACCACCAACGACCGCGTGCAACAGATCGCCACGGCCACCTTCGAGCAAACCCTCAACGAGCGCCTGAGCTACTTCGTCAAAGGCCATATCAACGATTGGGACACGCGCTATACCCGCATCAACAATATCGAAGGCGGCGGCACCCGGGCCATCAACCACAACGACTACTGGGGCTTCACCGACTGGGGCGTGCAGGCCGAAGGCAAGGCCGTGTTGCCCGGCGAGCATGTGCTGGTATTCGGGTCCGATAACCAGTGGTTCAAGGGCCAGGACGATGTATTGATCATCGACGACAACAAGGCCCAGGCCCACGCGCTGTACACCCAACTGCGCCCGAATATCGAAGCCCTGCCGAACTGGCACCCGAGCATCGGCGTACGCCACGAAGCCATGAGCGGCGGCGACAGCGCCACTGTCGGCATGCTCACTTCGCTCTACGACCTCAACGACAACTGGGCCCTGCGCGGCCAATACGGCACCGCCTACAAACTGCCGAATGCCGAGCAACTGTTCGTCAACGAAGACGATGAGAAAGGCAACCGCAACCTCAAGCCGGAGAAGAGCCGCAACGCCGAACTGGGCGTCGACTACAGGGGCAGCCTGCTGGCCCGGGACTTCAGCGCCAGCGTCACGCTGTTCAAACGCAAGATCACCGACCTGATCACCCTGGACGATATCCAGTGGGTCAACGGCCAGGGGCAGATCCAGATGCGTGGTTTCGAGGCCGACGCCAAGCTGCAGCTCAATGAACAATGGAGCGTGCAGGCCGACATGACCCGCAACCTCACCGAGTCCCGTGCGGGTGTCACCATCAACGATATCCCGGGCTTCTTCGCCCGCTCGCGGGTCGGCTATGAATCGGCGGACCGCCTGTGGGGCGTCGGTACCGCCGTGCGTTACATCGGCGATATCGTCAGCTCGAAAAAGGTCGAGTACGGTAACTACACCGTGGTGGATGCCGACGCCTATCGCTACCTCGACAACGCCCACCAACACCGCGTGAGCCTGCTGGTAGAGAACCTGTTCGACCGCGACTACGTCACCAGCCGCGCCAGCAACGTCGACAACCTCGGGCGGCCGTTCACCTCCGAAGTACGCTACACGTATCGCTTCTGATGAGTACGCCCGTGGAAACTCATCCGGACTGGTCCCACGTGCCTGACCACGCCCGTCACGTGTTCCTGTGCACCGGCCCGCGCTGCACCCAGCGTGGCGCGCTGCAACTGTGGAAAACCCTGCGCCGCCACCTGCTGCAACACGACTGCATCGAAAAGCCTGGCGGCGTACTGTTGACCCGCACCCACTGCCAGTTCCCGTGCAACCTGGGGCCGATCGTGACGGTGTACCCGGACACTTGCTGGTACGGCGTGCACAACAAAGACGATGTGCAACGGCTGGTGGAAGTGCATCTGGTGGGCGGCGAAGTCGTCGAGGATCTGCTGATCAAGGAGCGCCCATGAAGGCCTCGTTGCTGCTGCTGGGCGCCCTGCTCTGCGCGCCATCGGTATTGGCCGACAGCTTTCGCAACTGCAACCAGGATTGGACCGCCGCCCACTCACCGCCTTCGCGCATCGTGGCCCTCAACCAGCATGCCGCAGACCTGCTGTTGGCGCTGGATGTCGGCCCGGCCTTGGTGGGCGTGGCGTATCTGGATGACAACGGTGTGGCCCACCGACACGGCGAGTATTTCGGCGTGCCGGTGATTGCGCCCAAGTACCCGTCCAGCGAAGTGCTCTATGCGCAGAAACCGGATCTGGTGGTCGGTGGATTCGCCACTGCCTTTGGCACTGGTGTCACCTCCCGCACAGGGTTGGCAGGCAACGGGGTTGGGTCGTACTTGCTGGAGTCGGCGTGCGACGGGCACT
This sequence comes from Pseudomonas sp. K5002, assembly GCF_013386655.1. NCBI lineage: Bacteria > Pseudomonadati > Pseudomonadota > Gammaproteobacteria > Pseudomonadales > Pseudomonadaceae > Pseudomonas > Pseudomonas sp. K5002. The sequence goes on from NZ_JACARK010001209.1 coordinate 3,311, forward strand.
CGCTGGATTACTTCGGGCATATTCGCAACGACCTGTTTACCCTCGGCGCCCTGGTGCACAAACAGCAACGGGCGCGGGCGTTGAGCGATGCCATGGACGCCGACCTGGCCAGTGCCCAGGCACTGGCGGGCGAAGGTAAACCGCTGTCGGTGTTCTACCTGGACAGTGAGGTCAACGGGCTGGACAGCGAAGGCCGGCGTGGGTTCGTCACCACGTTGGTGGCGGCTGCTGGTGCGCGCAATTTATTCGCCGGGATCAACCAATACCGCGTCACCGTGAGCAGCGAAACCCTGCTGATGAGTGATCCGGATGTAATTTTGCTGGCGGATGCGCTGTGGTCACCGGCCAGCCGCAAACGTCAGTTGCTGACCACCGACCCGGTGCTGTCGCGTTTGCGGGCGGTGCGGGAGAACCGGATGATCGATATTCCGTTTACCCATTTGGTGCCCACTGCGAATAGCGGCCGAGTCGTGTTGGAGTTGGCGAGGCAATTCAAAAAACTTGCTGAATAATTCACGAGCGAAGCGCCTGACCAATTTCCTCAGTCCATGCCACCGACCAAAGTTGTGAAACGCTGTAGGTTTCCAATGCTGAGCGCATCGTACTTTTGATCTCCTCCAGCTCCTGGCCTGACAGATCAGGGTGATAGAGCTCGCACTTGGTGGCCGAGATATCACTCATCCCGGCTTCAGTGACTACCGGCTCGACCGCGCCACCATCCACCGGGGAAAGCCGGGACCCCAAGACGAAAAAAAGGGGCGATCAATGATCGCCCCAAATACAACGAGAGGTCCTTTTCTAAAACTACAAGCTGATCTGCTGGCGCTCCTCATCCGTCAACCGCGCCCGCGCCTGGTCACTCAACGGTCCGGCGCCGAGCACCTGCACCGGGCTGTCGGGGTTGTAGCCCGAGGTCTTCTGCCCGTCCTCCGGCTTGCGCTCCACTGGCTCGCTGCCAAAGCTCAACACTTCCACCGTGACAATCGACGCCCG
>NZ_JACARK010001210.1:0-1601 GCF_013386655.1 Pseudomonas sp. K5002
GCAGCGAGCGGGCACCACGCACATCGCCCATGGCCAGGCTGTTCACATCGACTCGGCGCACTTGCCGGGTGACCAGCCGCGCCCACAGCTTGCGCGGAAAGCTGTCGAGCGCCGGCAAGCCCAACTGCAACAGGCGCGGGGCCGACGCCGGCGCCACGGGTTCGGGTTCAACCGGCAACGACTTGATCGAGCGCTGCGGCAACGCCTCGGCCACCACTGTTCCCGCCTGGCCCCTCGCCAGGAAGAACCCTTCGCTCACCAGCAACTGGTAGGCCGTCTCCACCGTGCCCCGGGCCACCTTCAGTTCCTGGGCCAGGCTGCGCACCGACGGCACCCGCTCACCGGGGCGCAGTTGGCCCTGGTCGATGGCCTGGCGAAAGCGCCGGTAGATCTCCTGGTATTTGGGCAGTGACGACATCGTTATCCGGCTCACAGTGAATCAGCCCTGAAGTCTGATCTTGTCCCAACCCGCTTGTCCATTCTTGGCCCTATTGAGCCGGCGACCCGGCCGCCACACTGACGGCATCACTTCACGAAACAAGGAGCACCCCATGCAACACCGTCTCGACTACGCCCTGGCGGCGCCCGTCGGCTACAAGGCCCTTGGCTCGGTGCACAGCTACATCCACGGCTGCGACCTGGAGAAGGAATTGATTGACCTGGTGTACCTGCGGGTCTCGCAACTCAACGGCTGCGCCTACTGCCTGGACTCACATTCGCGCGACCTGCTCAAACAGGGCGTGAGCCTGGAAAAGCTGATGCTGCTGGCCGCCTGGCGCGAAGCGTTGCCGTTGTTCAGCCCGCGTGAACGCGCCGCGTTAGCTTGGGCCGAGTCGGTCACCCAGGTCGCACAAACCGAGGTACCGGACGAACACTATGCCGAGGCCAAGGCCCTCTTCGATGACAAGGAAATTGCCGACCTGACCCTGGCTATCGCCCTGATGAACGCCCTGAACCGCGTCGCCATCAGCTTTCGCAAAGTCCCTGCCGCCGTAAAAGCGCACATGGAGCACGGCAACCATGAATGACTCTGTTGAGTTTGTGCACATCGAAAGCGACGCCGACTGCCTGGCCTGCTTTGCCGTTATGCAGCAACTGCGGCCAAAGCTCGAAGACCCGCACGCCTTCGTCCAGCAGATCCAGCGCCAGCGGGAAAGCGGCTACCGCCTGCTGGTCGCCCGGGAAAACGGCCGGGTGCTGGGCCTGGCCGGTTATCGCCTGACGGAAAACCTGCTGTATGGGCGCTTTATCTACGTCGATGACCTAGTGGTGGACGCCTCCCTGCAACGCCGACGCCTGGGTGCGCACCTGCTGGACGAGGTACGCCAGCACACCCGCCGCCTGGGCTATCGCTACCTGGTGCTGGACACCGGCATGCACATGGCCCTGGCCCAACGCTTCTATTTTCGCCAGGGCCTGCTGCCACTGGGGATGCACTTTTCACAGGACCTCGGCCAATGACCCGCGCGCTGCTACTGAGCTTCAGCCCCCACGGCAAGGCCGCCCAGACCTTCCGCCTGGCCCGCGCCCTGCTCCGCGAACAGGCACCCGAGGCCGAAGTGGTCGAACGCGACTACGGCGGCCAGGGCTTGCCGGCGCTG
>NZ_JACARK010001211.1:0-448 GCF_013386655.1 Pseudomonas sp. K5002
GGCCCAGGCCAGCACGTTGACCGGCAAGTTGGTCGCCTGGCAGAGCTGCTGGATTTCGTGCTCCAGGTGGATGCCGGCGGCAAACAGCCCGTCGGCGCCTGCGCCCTGGTACAACGCGGCGCGCTTGAGGAGTTCTTCAAGGCGCTGTGGCTCCGGGGCCAATCCTTTCAAATACACGTCGCTGCGGGCATTGATAAACAGCTTCACGCCACAGTTGTCCGCCACACGACGGGCGACTTCGATCTTGCGGGCCAGCAGTTCAGGCGTGCCGGCACCGTCCTCGATGTTAATCCCGACGGCACCGGCGTCGATCACCGCCTTGATCACCCGGCCCACGTGCTCCGGGTCGTCGGAATAACCGGCCTCGATGTCCACGCTCAGCGGCACATTGATGACGCGGGCGATGGACTGCACGGTGCTCACCAGCAACGGCAGAGGCAGTTGATTG
>NZ_JACARK010001212.1:0-582 GCF_013386655.1 Pseudomonas sp. K5002
CTGGGGCGCGGCAACGGTGCGCCGGTGGTGTGCCTGATCGGCGACGGCGGCCTGCAATTCACCCTGCCGGAACTGGCCAGCGCCGTGGAAGCGCGCACGCCGGTGATCGTGCTGCTGTGGAATAACCAGGGCTATGAGGAGATCAAGAAATACATGGTCAACCGCGCCATCGAACCGGTGGGCGTGGACATCTACACCCCGGACTTTATCGGCGTGGCCAAGGCCCTCGGCGCTGCTGCCCAGCGTATCCAGGGTGTTGAGGAATTACGCAGCGCCTTGCGTGCCGCCACTGATCGCCAGGGCCCGACGCTGATTGAAATCGACCAGGGGCTTTGGATGAAGGAGGTGGCGGTATGAGCGCGGTATTGAATGGGCTGTTTATCAATGGCGCGTGGCGTGCCGGCCATGACGTGCTGGACGTGATCAACCCGGCCACCGAGGCCACCCTGGCCCAAGTGAGCGTGGGTGATGCAGGCGCGGTGACTGAGGCCATCGGCGCCGCCAGCGCGGCCTTCCCGGGCTGGTCAAAAAGCACCGGCCGCGACCGCGCCGCGCTGTTGCGCAAGATCGCCGAGGGTGTGA
>NZ_JACARK010001213.1:0-829 GCF_013386655.1 Pseudomonas sp. K5002
CAACTGGACCTGACGCGCCGTGAGTTGCGCTCGCCGGACCAGGTGATGATCCCGTTGTCGTCCGGGGAGTTCGACCTGCTGCTGGTGTTCGTCGAACACCCGCAGCGCGTGCTCACCCGCGAGCAATTGCTGAACCTGGCGCGGGGCCATAGCCACGACGCGTTCGACCGCAGCATCGACGTGCAGGTCAGCCGCCTGCGACGCAAGCTGGAGTTCGACACCAAGCGCCCGGCGATGATTCGTACCGTGCGCAACGGTGGTTACCAGTTCACCGTCGCGGTGACCCGCTCATGAGCCGCTTCAAACCTCGGGACACCGTGGCCCGCTGGATTGCCCTGACCATCCTGATTGCGATGCTCACAGCGCTGGCCTTCAATGCGCTGTTTGTGCAACTGGCTGGCGTTTGGGCCAGGCCGCCGTTGGGTGAAACCGGCCTGTTGGAGAAGGTCGCGGTGATCGTGCGGATGATCGAAGCGGCAGAGCCGTCCCAGCGCGCGCAACTGACTCGGGCAGTGGCCGATGACAGCTTCAATGTGAGTTGGTCGGCCACCCGCACAGGCATTGATGTGCCGGTTCTGGAAGACCCGGGGTTTCACTCCGACCAGGTGTTCAAGCAGCTGCTCAAGGGGCCGGAGCGGCGGATGGAAGCCTACGAACCGTCCGACTGGCCTGGCCCCGGCGGGCGCTATGCGCTGGTGGTGCAACTGGTGGATGAATCCTGGCTGATGTTCAGCGCGCCGTCGCGCAGCTGGGGCCTGGCGGAAGGCCCGCGAAGCCTGATCGTGCTGATGCTGGTACTGATTTCCACCGCGCTGGTCACGCTGATCGC
>NZ_JACARK010000123.1:0-5832 GCF_013386655.1 Pseudomonas sp. K5002
CGTGCCGCCGAGCGCCTGCACCTGAGCCAGCCGGCGGTGAGCCACGCGCTGGCGCGGTTGCGGGACTTGCTCGGAGACGCGTTGCTGGTGCGCCAGGGCAGCTCGCTGGTGCCCACTGCTCGTGCTCTGGAACTGGCCATGCCGCTGGCGGAAGCGCTGGCCCAGGTACAGGCGCTGCTGGAGCCCAATCGTTTTGATCCGGCGTCGGCCAAGCGCACCTTCCGGGTCGCCATGTCGGACTACAGTGCGGCGATTTTCTTGCCGGGACTGGTGCGCACCTTGCGCCGGGAAGCGCCGGGGATTGATTTGCAGATTATCCAGGCCAGTCGCGAAGGCATGCTTGACGGTGTGCTCAATGGCGATATCGACCTGGCGGCCGGGGTGTTTCCCGACATGCCTGCCGAACTGCGCAGCACGCCGCTGTTTGAAGAGCATTACGTGTGCCTGGTGGACCGTGACAGCCTGCCGGCAAGCGGTGTACTCGACCTGCCCACCTATCTGGCGCGGCCCCACGTATTGCTGGAAATGCGTGGCAGCGGCACCCCGGAAATCGAACGGGCGCTGACGGCGATTCGTGAGCGCCGGCACGTGTCTATCAGCTTGCCTCATTGGGGTGTTGCGCCGCAGTTGATCCAGGGCACGGACCTGATTCTTACCGTGTCGTCTCGCGGGCTGCTGAACATTGATCACGAACAGTTGTTGGCGGTGCCGCCGCCGTTTCACATTCCGTCGTTTGCGTTTGTGCTGGCGTGGCATTCGCGGCGGGGTGGGGACGCGGCGTTGCAGTGGTTGAATGGGCAGGTGCAGGTTGTGATACAGGGTTGATCGGCGTTACCAACTGTTCGGTGGTTGGCGCCGTGTGTGAAATATTCGAAGAACCTGTAACCGTCCCTCGCGAATACGATATGGCACGAGATAGGGCCAGCGTGGCATCACCCACTCACGTGTACCAGGAACGCGTCCTTCTCGACCCATCGCCGGAAACTCAGCAACATGCTCAAGCCCCGTCCGGATGGCCTGAACAAACTCATAAGCCGCTTTGGGGTTTTCCTGGGCGATGAAAGCTGCTTCATCATCAAGATTTTTGAGTGCTGCCTTCAGCCACTCAACGCGCATTGGCACGCCATTTGTTTGCCACTGCGTCTACTTCGGCGGCAGTTGCAAAGTCACCCGCATCGGCTTCTTTCAACGCCTTTTGAATTTCCTCGATTTGCCATGCTTCACGCGTCAGGTATTCGCGTAACGCATCGACGGCGAGGAACGATTTGCTGCGCCCGGTGGCCTTGGCAAGGCTGGCGAGTGTTTCGGAGATGTCTTCAGGTAGACGTAATGACATGACCGACATAAGTGCCTCGATGTAGTGATGTGTAATACAACATACTACATTGTCACCGTTGCATCTTTGTGTCCCGTTCGTCAGGACTGCTCCTCAGTAAGCACTGACGACCGTTCGTCGCACTAACAAGTTTTTTCTAAACCTTTGCCGCCCTGAAAATTCAGATTCAGAGCGGGGCTCGTTTCCCTGCACCTGTTTATTACCTGGAGGAACCCATCATGAGCCGCATGGCTATCCGGTTACGCACCGCCAGTTTCGCGATGCTGCTGGGCCTCGGCGCCAGCAATGCTTTCGCCCAGTCGCCTGCCGATTTCATCGAGCAGGCTTCGGCCAAGGGCATGGCCGATATCGAGACCAGCCGCATGGCACACGCCAAGACTTCGTCCCAGGAGATCAAGGACTACACCATCGAAGTCATCAATGAACGCACCCTGGCCAATCAGCACCTGGCGGCCATCGCCAAGAAGCTCGACTTGCCGGTGGCCCCACGGGACAAGATTGTCGACAAGGCCGAATCGCTGATGCCCGAGCTCAAGGACGGCGACTCCTTTGACGCCGCCTACACCGCCCAGCAGATCAAGGCCAACGAAGACGCGATCGCCTTGTTCAAGCAGGAGGGCGCCGAGTCCGATATCCCGGAAATAAAGGCTTTGGTGGATGAGACCTTGCCCAAGTTGGAAGAGCGCCTGGAGAAAGCCCGGGCGCTGGCGTCGACGTACGGTAAGGGTCACCAGGGCGACGGTTGATTGCCTTGAGTACCCCATGAAAAACGGTGGCTGGAGTGATCCAGCCGCCGTTTTTTTATGCCTGGTTCAGGTCCGTCTTGGACCGGCCATTGTCATCCGTTGTTTCGGTAACCAGCGTCGTCACAGTGATGGTTTCACTGTCGCCGATGGTCTTGTATTCCTTGCGCAGTTTCTCCAGTTCCTTGCGGTCCAGGCCGTCCAGGCTCAATACGGCGTTTTGTGCATCCTTGGTGGCGCGCAGCAACTCGTCAATCTTGATATGCAAAATGTCGTTGTCGCGGTTTTGCGTGTTCTGGATCAGGAACACCATCAGGAAGGTGATGATGGTGGTGGAGGTGTTGATGATCAGCTGCCACGTGTCGTTGTAGTGGAAATAAGGCCCGCTCAGACTCCACAGGAGGATCAATCCCACCGCCGCGTAGAACGTGCGGGCGCTGCCTGCCCAGCGGGACAGGGATTGTGAGATGGCGGAGAATTTCATGACCGTTTTCCTATAAGGGTGGGTGATGAAAATACTGACCGCAGGCGCGCTCTGAAATTTCTTTTTACAATTGAGGATCTGAACAAAGTTGTACGTTTTCCTGCTGGGGGTCAGCCGTGATCCTCCAGCGCCAGCAGATACTGCTTGGCCTCAAGCCCGCCGGCGAACCCGGTCAAGCCACCCGACGCACCAATCACCCGATGGCACGGCGCAACAATCGAAATCGGATTGCGCCCGTTGGCGGCGCCGACGGCACGCACGGCCTTGGGGTTGCCTATCTGCGCAGCGATCTGGCTGTAGCTGCGGGTCTCTCCGAACGGGATGGTCAACAGCGCCTGCCAGACTTTCTTCTGGAAGTCGGTGCCGGCGAAGTCCAGTTCCAGCTCGAAACGATTGCGGGCACCGGCGAAGTACTCCTTCAACTGTCGCTCGGTCTCCAGCAGTACCGGGCTGTTGCTGGCTTCTTGCAGGGCACCCAGGCGAACGCGATTGGGCCGCTCTTTTTCCCAGAGGATGGCGGTGAGTTTTCCGTCACGGGCCACGAGGGTCAGTTGGCCGACGGGGGAGGGCATGTATTTGTATTCGTAGGACATGGTCGGGCTCCTTGAGTGGATATGGCTCTACTGTAGATGGGCCGGCCCAGGGTGGAACTACGTTTCTTGCGGTCGAATTCGCGAACGACTTAGAAGTTCCAGTAAACCCAATCGGCGTAATACGGATACCAATAAAACCACGAGAACCAGTACAGCGCCTTGAGTACCGATGCCGTGCCAATGGCAAAAAATGAAGCGATGTTGAGCAGCGTGATGATCACGGCAAATACGGTTACACGCCGACTGGCATGCAGTTGGGCAAACCGGGCGCCATAAACGGAGGCCGTGATGGACGCCAGCACCAACACGAGTCCCAGCGCAAAGGGCAGCCTGAGGAACGAGAGCAGCAGAGGAGCGATCAGCACCCAGCCCAGTACCTTGCGCAGTACGGGGCTGGGCGTGCGGTGTGAGGGAGGGAGCATTGCGCGGTTCCTTGAAGTGCTGTTACCGGTCCTGTTGCAATACCTTGAGGGCAGCAGACGCAAGAAAGCCCGAACGGCTTTTTTCTTCCGGATGATGCAGGACGTATTCGTCAATGCGGTTCAGCAGATAGCCGGGCAGCGTGATATTGAGTTTCTGTGCCTTGCCCAGGTACTTGGTCACATCAATATCCACCACCGCCCACGTGCAGCCGGCATATTGCGGGTTGGCGGCATGGAGGGTGACTTTCTGTGCTGTAGGAATGGGCGCACCGTCTTCTGCGAGGATCTCGAAGTGGCCTTCGATCGCTTCGCGAGCCATGGCCATGGCGTCGTCCAGATCATCTCCAGCTGAGAAGCAACCGGGAATGTCCGGGACTTCCACACCCCAGGCATGGTCCTCGTCACCGGTTGAAATTGCGATTGGGTACAGCATGTTTGTTGTCCTCCACGAACGTGTTAGCTGAGCAGAGCTTGTTTCAAAATGCTCTTTGCGGTCTTGTCCAGCAGGTCCTTTTTAGGATGGGGAATCGTCACCAGCCCCGGCTTTGTCGGGTGCTTGAAATGATGATGGCTGCCTCTGATTCGCACCAGATACCAGCCATCCGCAACGATGTGACCTATCAAATATCGGCTGTCCACAGCACCTCCTTGTGGTGTGTGTTGGTGGAGACTATAACCACTGAAAATAAATTATCAACACTCTACCTACCAGCGGTCGATGACCGGTGTTTCTGTAGGGCGCGTATGTAGTGTATGAGCGCATGGGGACGGTGCCCGGCGGAGGTATTGCGAGGTTTTTCGAGAGAACAATCAGGCTTTCTGACGAGCCTGCAGCAACTCATCAATTACCGTGAGAAATGCCGTGACCATCAAGCTGCTTGCGCCGCTGCGCGTAAGAACGAGCAACCGTGCATACGCTTCCGCGTCCACCAACGGCCGATACGTCACGCCCTTGTTCATCAAACTCTGCGTACATTCCGGCACCAGCGCCACACCTTGTCCCGCCGCCACCAGTGCAATGATCGAGGTAATTTGCCGTCCCGACGGCCCGGCCCTCAGTGGCAAACCTTTGTGCCGATAAAGCTGCTCAATGGACTGGTTAAGCCCCGAGCCATAATCGGCTGGGAACAGAATCAACGGGTACCCACTCAACTGCGCCAGGCTGACCTCGGCCTGGTTGGCCAACGGGCTGTCGCTGGACACCGCCGCCACCAGCCGCTCCTCACCCAACGACAACGCTTGCACCTCAGTCTGACCGTCCTGGGGCAGTAACCGGCTCAAGCCGATATCCAGGCGGCCATCAGCCACCTGTGCGCCCAGGCTGCCGGAGGCGCATTCCACCAGCGTCAGTTGCACATCGGGAAAGCGTTGGGCGAAGGCTTGAATCGCTTGGCTGAACAAGTCCGACAGGGCTATCGAACTGACGTAACCCAGCGCCAGTTGCCCGGCGGCACCCGCCGCCAGTTTGCCCGCGATGACTTCAGCGAGGTCGACCTGCTCCAGCACCGCCCGTGCGTAGGGCAGGAACGCGCGCCCCTGGGGAGTGAGCGAAACCGTGCGACTGGTGCGGTCGAACAGGCGAAATCCCAGCTCAGTCTCCAGCGCGGAAATCTGCCGGGTCAACGGCGGCTGGGCCAGGTGCAGGCGAATGGCCGCTCGGCCGAAGTGCAATTCTTCGGCGACGGTCAGAAAGTAACGCAGCTTGCGTAGGTCGAGCATCCTGGCCCCAGGGTATTGATCGGTTCGAAATCGGTATTGGTCTCGGGTGTGCGGGTCATTCTATAAAGGCCTCAGATAATAAAACGAGAGGTTTCATGAAACCGCGCCTGCATTGTGCCCGTCTTGCCCTGTTCCTGTGTGGCTGCGCGGCGTTTCTCAACCTCTACGCCACCCAGAGCATTTTGCAGACCCTTGCCGCCAACTTTGAAGTGAGCGCCAGGGCGGCCGGTTGGAGCATTACCGTCACCACCTTGGCGGTAGCGCTGACCGCGCCCTTTGTCAGCCGCCTGACCGGGCGTTTTGAGCAACGCACGGTGATCTCGGCGGCCGCGCTGTTGCTGGCGTTGCCGGCTTTGATGACTGCCTATGCCAGCAGCTTTGCCGAACTGCTGGTGTGGCGCTTTATCGAAGGCATGCTGATCCCCGTGGTGTTCGCCACCAGCGTGGCCTACATCGGTGATCGCTGGCGCGGCGGCACCGTCACCGAAGTCACCAGCCTCTATGTGGCCGGCACCGTGCTCGGCGGGTTTGCCGG
>NZ_JACARK010001214.1:0-337 GCF_013386655.1 Pseudomonas sp. K5002
CCAGGCGCTGCGCGGGCACTTCGCGTTTGCCGAAGACCGCCTGAATGCCGCCCCCGGCGCGGCGCGAGACCTCTGGTTCAAACGCTTTGTCGACGGTGACATCGTGGGCTGCGCCTGGACCGAAATCGGCAGCGTGGCCATCGGCGATGTCGTCACTAAAGTCAGCCCCGACGGCGACAAATGGAAACTCAACGGTGAAAAGTTCTACAGCACCGGCAGCCTGTTTTCCGACTGGATCGACGTCTACGCCCAACGCAGCGACACCGGCGCCGACGTGATTGCGGCCACTCGTACCCAGCAGCCCGGCGTGGTGCAAAGCGACGACTGGGACGGCTTT
>NZ_JACARK010001215.1:0-1220 GCF_013386655.1 Pseudomonas sp. K5002
TAAATAACGGATATGTACACGCCCCCCCAAAAAAACCTCACACCAACCGCTTGATCTGCTTATGCCGCCAAACCAGCCGGTAATAAGCCGTCTGCAACCCCAACATCGCCAGATACGTCACCGGAAACGCCATCCACACCCCTTCCAGCCCAAACCGCGCATTCAGCAGATACGCCACCGGCAACTCCACCCCCAACACGCAAACGATCGAGATCCCCACCGGCACCAGCACCACCCCGCTGGCCCGCATGATCCCGCCCACCACGGCCTGGAAACCGAACACCAGGATGCTCCAGAGCATGATATGCAGCAGGTGCTCGGCCTTGACCCGCGCATCCACGTCGGTAATGAACAACCCCAACAGCCAGTGCGACAACACATACCCCAGCACTATCAACCCACCCGTCAGGCACAGGTTGATCAAAATCCCCGTACGCAGGATCGGCCCGATCCGCTCCAGGCGCCCCGCCCCGATCGCCTGCGCCCCCAGAATCGACGCCGTGATCGCAATCGACAATGCCGGAAACTGCACATAGTTGACGATCTGCGTCACCGCCCCATACGCCGCCGTCGCCTGGGAACCATGGCTGTTGACCAGCGCCAGAATCACCAGCTCCGACAACGACAGCACCACCATCTGCAACCCCGTAGGCAACCCGATACGCAGGACCTTGCCCAGGATCACCCGATCCAGCCGCAGCGCCGCCATCAACTGGCGATCCGGCGCCATCACGTGGTTTTTATGGCGCAGGCGCAGCACCAGGAACGTCATCGCCAGGGCATTCCCCACCAACCCCGCCACCACCGCGCTCTGGATACCCATCGGCGGCAGGCCCAGCCAGCCCTTGATCAGCGCAGGCGTCAGCACCAGGCCCACGGTGGTCGACACCATCAGCGCCAATAAGGGCGACACCGTGTCACTCACGCCCCGCAGCAGTTGGGTGAACAGGATGAACACCAGCAACAGCGGCATGATCAGCATCATCATCTGCGCATAACCCACCGCGTCATCCAGCACATCCACCGGTGTGCCCAGGGCCTGCATTGCCGGGCGCGCAAACACGCTGCCCAGCACCGCCGCGATCACCCCGATCAGGGCGCCGAGGGTCAGGGTGGCGCCGGTGATCGACTTGACCATCGAGGTTTCCTGCGCGCCCCACGCCTGGCCGATCAGCACCGAAGCGCCCGCCCCCAGGCCGATCACCAGGGCGATAAAGAAA
>NZ_JACARK010001216.1:0-312 GCF_013386655.1 Pseudomonas sp. K5002
GGCTCATCAAGCCCCACGCCCTGCTCGACCTGCGCGACCAGCCAGTGTCCAGCGACATTGCCGACTACCTGTCGCCGAGCCTCGACCAGCCCTTCCCGTCCCTGAGCGACTGCTACCAACTGCTCGGCGCCGAATCGGCCGCCGTGCCCAAGGACGAGCGCCTGGTGAACTGGGAAGTCAGCCTGGGCACCACCCACGTCGAACAGATCTACCTCAACAGCGCCGGCGCCGAACTGCGCCAGGCCCAGCGGTTTGTGTTCCCGGGTGTCAACGTCACCGCCTACGACGGCAATGACAGCCAGACCCGCACCC
>NZ_JACARK010001217.1:0-2966 GCF_013386655.1 Pseudomonas sp. K5002
GCCGACGGCGGCGGCAGCCAGGCCTGGAGCCGCCAGGATGAACTGTTGGCGGAACTGACCGTGGGTGCGCCACCTGACATCCTCAACCGCGCCGGCCAGGGCTGGGGTATTTCCGCGTTTTCCCCCGAAGGCCTCAAGCGCAACGGCTTTCGCGCGTTTATCGAAATGCTGCGGGCCAACTTCGCCCACGCCGGCGGCTTGCGCATCGACCATGTGATGGGCCTGCAACGCCTGTGGGTGATCCCGATGGACGCCTCGCCACGGGACGGCGCCTACCTGTATTACCCGGTGGATGACCTGCTGCGGCTGTTGGCCCTGGAGTCGAGCCGCCACCAGGCGATCGTCCTCGGTGAAGACCTCGGCACCGTACCCGACGGCCTGCGGGAAAAACTCATCGCGCGCTCAATCCTTGGGATGCGCGTGCTGCTGTTCGAACAAGACCACGGCGGCCAGTTCAAGCCGATCCTCGATTGGCCGGACAACGCGCTGGCCACCACCAGCACCCACGACCTGCCGACCCTCAACGGTTGGTGGCACAGCCGCGATATCGACTGGAATGTCCAGCTGGGCCTGATCGATGCACCCACCGTCGAGCAATGGAGCGAACACCGCCTGCGGGAACGCCAGGCACTGCGCCAGGCCTTGAGCCAGGACCCGCAGAACTTCATCGACGAAGTGCGCAACGAAACCGACCACGTCATCGACGCCAGCGTGCGCTACCTGGGCCACACCCGCGCACCCTTGGTATTGCTGCCGCTGGAGGACGCCCTGGGGGTCGAGGAACAATCCAACCTGCCCGGCACCACCGACACCCACCCGAACTGGCGCCGCCGCCTGCCGGGCGATGCCGCCACCCTGCTCGATGATGAAAACGCCGCCCGCCGCCTTGAGCTGCTGGCCGTGGCGCGCATCCAGGCCCAAGAGCGTGACCGATGAAAGCATTGACGCTTCGGGCTACCCAGCGCCTGCAATTTCATAAGGGCTTCACCCTCGACGACGCCGTGCCGCTGGTGCCGTACTTCGCCGAACTGGGCATCAGCCACCTCTACGCCTCGCCATTGCTGAGCGCCCGCGCCGGTTCGATGCACGGCTATGACGTGGTCGATCCCACCACCGTCAATCCCGAGCTGGGCGGCGAACCGGCGCTGCGGCGATTGGTTGCGGCGTTGCGCGAACATGACATGGGGCTGATCCTCGATATCGTGTCCAACCATATGGCCGTCGGCGGTGCCGATAATCTATGGTGGTTGGACTTGTTGGAATGGGGTCGCCTGAGTCCCTACAGCGAATTCTTCGACATTCAATGGCACTCGCCAGACCCGCTGCTCAAGGGCCAACTGCTGATGCCGTTCCTTGGCAGCGACTACGGCGAAGCCCTGCAGTCGGGTGCCCTGCCGCTGCGCTTCGACCCGCAGCGCGGCAGCTTCTACGTCGAGCATTACGAACATCGCTTCCCGATCTGCCCGCGGGAATATGGCGAGCTGGTGCCTGTCAAGCCGCTGGCCGATCGCTTCAGCAGCCTGGCCTACCAGCCGGACGCCTATCCCCAGGCCGCCGCGCTGAAACAGGAACTGATCGAGGCCGCCCGCGACCCCGAAACCCTGAAAGCCATCGAAGCGAACCTCGACCTCTACGACGCCCGCCAGCCCGAAGGTTTCGCCCGCCTGCACCACCTGCTGGAACAACAAAGCTATCGCCTGGCCAGCTGGCGCACGGCAGCGGACGATATCAACTGGCGGCGGTTCTTCGACGTCAACGAACTGGGCGGCCTGCGGGTTGAACGCAGCGCGGTGTTCGAAGCGACCCACGGCAAGATCTTCCAGCTGATCAGCGAAGGCCTGATCGACGGCCTGCGCATCGACCACATCGACGGCCTCGCCGACCCGCGCGGTTACTGCCGCAAGCTGCGCCGCCGGGTGGACTCGCTGGCGAGTGGGCGGCACTTGCCGATCTTCGTCGAGAAGATCCTCGGCGAAGGCGAAACCTTGCGTGAAGACTGGCGCGTGGACGGCACCACCGGCTACGAATTCATGAACCAGCTGTCATTGCTGCAACATGACCCGAAGGGCTTCGAACCCCTGGCCGAGTTATGGACCCGCCACACCGAGCGCCCGTCTTCATTTATCGAAGAAGCCTGGCTGGCCCGGCAGCAGATCCTCAACGGTTCCCTGGCCGGGGATTTTGAAAGTGTGGCCCAGGCCCTGCTGCAAGTGGCTCGGGACGATGTGATGAGCCGCGACCTGACCCTGGGTGCAATTCGCCGCGCGTTGCAGGAACTGATCGTGCATTTCCCGGTGTACCGCACCTACATCAGCGCCCGGGGCCGCAGCGAACTGGATGACGTGTTTTTCCTGCAAGCCCTGGCCGGTGCCCGCAGCACCTTGAGCGAAGGCGACTGGCCGGTGCTCGACTACCTGGAAAAATGGCTCGGCGGCCAACCCTGGCGCGACCGCCCCCTGGGCCGCAAACGCAAGATGCTCAAGCACGCCTGCGTACGCTTCCAGCAACTGACCTCGCCGGCGGCGGCCAAGGCCGTGGAAGACACTGCGTTCTACCGCTCGGGTGTGTTGTTGTCGCGCAATGACGTGGGTTTCAGCACCGAACAATTCAGCGCCCCGCTGGAAGACTTCCACGCGGTCAACCAGCAACGACTGCGCACCTTCCCCGACAACCTGCTGGCCACCGCCACCCACGACCACAAGCGCGGCGAAGATACCCGTGCGCGCCTGGCGGTGCTCAGCGAGGCCGCCGACTGGTATGCCGAGCAGGTGGAGCAATGGCGCCCCCTCGCCGCCCGCCTGCGCAGCGATGCCAACACGCCGTACGCGGGTGACGAACTGATCCTCTATCAGGTGCTGCTGGGCAGTTGGCCGCTGGACCTGCACCGCGACGATACCGAGGGCCTGGCGGACTATCACCAGCGCCTGTGGCAGTGGCAGCAAAAAGCCCTGCGTGAAGCCAAGCTC
>NZ_JACARK010001218.1:0-1544 GCF_013386655.1 Pseudomonas sp. K5002
ACACCATCAGCCGCCAGGCCGCCGACTCCCTGCGTCAACGCCAGGAGCAACTGCCCCAGGTCGCCCTGCCGACGGTGGGCCAGCAACAGGCGCCGTTCCAGGCGCGAATGGCGCGGCCATCCCGGGCGCTGCCGTACCAGTTGAACGTTGAAGGCTCGGTTGACCGTCGCGCCAGTTCGGTGAGCCTGGACTTCTTCAACAATGGCGAACAGGGCGTGGTCTTCCACGTCTACGACCGCCTGCACCTGGACGAGGTACCGCGCCGCTACACGGTGGAAGCCGGCAAGCACCTCAGTGACACCTGGCAAGTCGCGGGTGCCTACAAGCTTTGGCTGTTGGGACCGAATGGGTTCCACCGTTCGTTCAAGGGGCACCTGCAGCGTCGCGAGCCGGAGTTATCCCTGGCGTATCACGGTGACACCTTGCTGCTGACCCTGGTCAACCCTGGCAAGCGTGCGGCCTCAATCACCATCGAGCGTTGCCCTTACACCAGGCAGGGGCCGTGGCTGCTCGAGATTGCGGGCGGCGGTCGTGTGCAGCGCACGTTCTCCTGCCAGCCCAATGGAGGCTGGTATGACTTCAAGCTACGCGACGAGCATGGTTGGGTGCGGCGGGTGGCGGGGCGAATCGAGACGGGGGCGCATAGCATCAGTGATCCGTTGATGGGCAAGCGTGGGTAAAGGCTGTTGATCTGCGGGGTGATTTCGTGGGCTTTTTCCCTGTTTTGTGTAGGAGCAGGGCTTTCTCCCCATGCAGCGCTTGAAACGCCACCCCTCTGGGCCATAGCCTCACGCTTTTCCTGACACTGAGGCCCGGCATTGGGTAAGCGAAAAACGGTTTGGCCCACGGAGCGGGAAGTTCGACTGCGCTTTATCCTGCTGGCAATCATTGAAACGGCCTGTATTCGAGGCGTTCCCATCGAACGCCTGCTGCTTTCATACATACTGTTGCGCAACAAGCCGACCCAGGAGCAACTTTGGGAGGCCATCAGCGATTGCCTGCTCCTCGATGAGATGCGTGGCTTTCGATTTGAACCCGGGTCGGAAGCCGATCGGTTGATGCGCAAGATCAGCAGCGAAATCAATCAGTCCTGACGAGCCACCAGCGCCGGCGTGCGCGGCGGCACCAGGCGCTTGCTGCCCGTCGACTCATAGGCCGATGCCAATCGCAGCAGCGCCGAATCGTCATACGCCCGGCCGGCAAATGTCAGCCCCACCGGCATGCCGATGTCGGCCATGACGCCCATGGGCACCGTCACTGTCGGCACGCCCAAATGGCGGATGGCGAGGTTGCCGTTGGCGACCCACACTCCGTTGCTCCAGGCGATATCCGCCGACGCGGGATTCACATCCGCATCCGCCGGACCTACGTCGGCGACTGTCGGAAAAATCACCGCATCCAGCCCCAGGTTATCCATCCAGTCTTCAAGGTCGATGCGTCGTGTCTGTTCCAGGCCGCGCAGGCCGTCGGGCACGGTGCTGATCCTGTCCCACGGCGTGATGCCGCGCTCGGCCATGCGCACGTATTCGTCCATGCCGGCGGCC
>NZ_JACARK010001219.1:0-447 GCF_013386655.1 Pseudomonas sp. K5002
GATCACCGGCCTGGCGTTCTGGGCCTTGACCAGCCTGTCCCTGACCCTCTACGAAAAAGGCACGCACCTGCCGGACATTGCCCTGCGCAACGCCAATGGCGAAACCGTGCAACTGGCCGACTACAAGGGCGGCCCGCTGGTGATCAACCTGTGGGCCACCTGGTGCCCGCCGTGCCGGCGCGAAATGCCGGTACTGGAAAGTGCCCAGCGCCAGCGCCCGGACGTGACCTTCCTGTTCGTCAACCAGGCCGAAAGCATGCAAAGCGTCGCCACCTATCTGGCGACCCAGGGCCTGAACCTGGATAACGTGCTGTTCGACGCCAGCGGCCGCCTCGGCCAGGCCGTCGGCTCCATGGCCTTGCCCACCACCCTCTTCTACCAACCTGATGGTCGCCTGATCAACAGCCACCTGGGCGAACTCTCACAGGCCAGCCTGGCCCGCGCCAT
>NZ_JACARK010001220.1:0-327 GCF_013386655.1 Pseudomonas sp. K5002
GTTCGTGCCGGTCAGCGGCTGGGCGGCCGACCGGTTCGGGCCGCGTCGGGTGTTTATCAGCGCCATCGTGCTGTTCACCCTCGCGTCGGTGGCCTGTGCCTGCTCGGGCTCGCTGTTGCAACTGTCCCTGGCGCGTTTGGCCCAGGGTGCCTCGGGGGCGATGATGGTGCCGGTGGGACAGGTGATCCTGCTGCGCTGGTCGGCGCGGGAAAACCTGCTGCGTGCCATGTCGTACCTGACGGTGGCGGCGCTGGTTGGGCCGCTGCTGGGCCCACCGTTGGGCGGGCTGTTGGTGACGGTGCTGTCGTGGCACTGGATCTTCCTGAT
>NZ_JACARK010001221.1:0-2087 GCF_013386655.1 Pseudomonas sp. K5002
TCCAGCCCGGCAGCACACGCTGGGCAGTGCCCCACAACGGGCCGCCCTCCAGTACTTGCAAAGTCCCCACCCGCGCCAGCTGATTGACCAGCTCGGTGGGGGTCTTGCGGCCGCTGCGCATCTGCTGCTCGACGGCATTGCTGTAAGGATCGTGCAGCGCCAGGCTGTTGGGGGCCAGGGAGGTTTCCAGGTGGCTGAGCAACTGCGTCGCTTCGTTGCGCCGGGCCGAATCCAGCAAGCTGCGCTCGGCGTCCTGGGTACTGAAACCGATGAGTGAGCCGTCGGGCGTCAGCAGGTATTCGTGGGTCCACAGGTGACCCGACTTCAGGGCGGTCTCCAGTACTTTGGTCGAGAACAGGTTTTGATACACCGCGTTTTCTTCAGAGGGTAACCAGAACTCCAGCACCCGGGCGACACGTGACCGGTAGCGCGCGACCATTTTCCAACCAGGGGCCAGCAGCGCCTGGCTGACGTCCAGGCCCGGCAGGATGACGTTCGGGTCGAAGTCTTCACTCAACACCGGCACCGCCAGGGTCGCGACAAACTTGCCGTTGCGCTGCAACACCAGCCCGCCTTGCAGCGTGTCGCGCTGTGTGCCCAACTGTTGCTGGACGTAACGCACCGCATCGGCCTGGTTGCTGAACAGCGGGCTCAATGGGCGACGCATAAAGTTGGCGAAGGCGGTCCATGGGGCCTGGCTGACATCCAGCTTACCCGCCAACGCCCAGCATTCGCTCGGCACCAAAACGCTCAACCAGCTCAACTTCGCCACTTCGTTGACAAACCCGACCGCCGAGAGCTGCCCGCTGGCCATCAAGGTCTGCACGTCTTCATAGACCCCCGACGGCTGGCGGACCGGGTTGAACAGCGTCGATGCCACCGGCGTTTGTACCTGCAGCAGCGCCTGGTCCAGTGTCGAGATAAACACCGGCAAGCCCGTCAGTGCGCCTCTCTCCCGTTGGCGCTTGGCCTCGACGGTGGCACTGGCCAAATCCCCGGCCGAAATAAAATGCTGCGCCAGCCAGTGTTCGGCGGTGGTCAGCCCCTGTGGCATCCAGTTGCGCCGGTAAACCAAGGCGTGCAGTTGATAACCCGCGGGGTAAATAAACTCGCCTTCGTCATCCACGGCAAACACGGCGCTCAAGGCGAACAGCCCGGCCCTATCCCAGGCGGGTACAAGCTCGGAGCAGACAAAGGCGTCCTGATCGCGATGCTTGAGCATGAAACCGAAACCGGTTTGCGTCGGTGCTTCATGGTCCAGGCGCGTGTGCAGTGCCCGAGCCGCGTCAGCAGCACTGGCGCAGACCGGGCCATAGGCAATCTGCTCCGGACGTTCGCGCCGGGGTATCGGCAGGCGTGGCCGCCAGTGTTCGGCGATCAGCCCCGGCGCGCCCCACAACGGGTTGGCCTGCACCACCCGCACGCTGCCGGCCGCCGCCACCTGGCTGATCCACTCCCGCGGCGTCAGCGTGCCGCTGGCCAGGTTGAGGGCCGTTGGGCTGCGATGGGGCAAGGGGTCTAGCGCCTTGAACAGGTTCGCCTGGGCGGCAGAGTCGATCAGGTCATACGCCAGCAAACAATCTTCGGCGCCCGACAGGTAGGCCACGGACACCTGTTGGCGATTGCGGATCAGCGTGTGCACGTCCAGGGCGCTGAACATCTGCGCCTCCAGGCAGGCATCGTCCCGCGACCAGCCCGGGCGCTGCAGGCGCTCGGGTTCCAGCAACGAAACCCCGCGGCTGGAACCGTACACGGCCTTCAGCATGTGACCGGGCGGGAGCAGTGAGCGGCCCTTGACGTCCTGGGGGTAGACAACGCCCAGGGCAAAGCGCCCGGCGTCGCTGGCCGGCAATGGCTCGGTGGCCACGTAGAGACCGTCCGGGCGCTGCAGGATATAGCCGCAGTATTCGCCCTCACGCCAGCTGCCGATTTGCCCGTGGGCGTAGCGTGCCGCGTCTTCTATCTGGAGAAACCCGCGGCTCAGTTGCGGGCGGGGTGCCAGGGCGTAAGGTCGCCAGGTGTCGGCGACCAGCCCCGCCACATCCCACAACGTGCCCGGTTGCAACACCGACAGCGCCCCGGCGGCG
>NZ_JACARK010001222.1:0-1358 GCF_013386655.1 Pseudomonas sp. K5002
GATCAAGGCCCTGGAGGGCCAGCTCGACACCCGCCTGTTGTACCGCGACAGCCGTGGCGTGGAGATCACACCGGCGGGCGAACGGCTGCTGCACCATGCGCGGCTGATCATGCGCCAGGTGGATTACCTGAAAAGCGAGTTCACCCAATACGGCATCGACTCGGCCGGGCATATCCGCATTTTTGCCAACACCACCGCCGTGACCGAGTTTCTCCCGGAGGTGCTGGCCGGCTTCCTGTCCCAGCGCCCCGGCGTGACGGTGGACCTGCAGGAGCGGCTGTCGCGGGATATCGTGCGGGGCGTGCTGGATGGCACCAGCGACATGGGCATCATCGCCGGGCCTGTGGAAGCGTCGGGTTTGCAGGTGCTGCACTTCAGCACCGACCACCTGGTGCTGACGGTACCGGTGGGGCATCCGCTGGCGGGCCTGCCTTCGGTGACGCTGGAGCAAACCCTGGCTTATCAACATATCGGCTTGCATGACGGCAGCACGTTGCTGAGTTTCCTGCGTGAGCATGTGGAGCGGCTGGGCAAGCACTTGTCGTTGCGCATTCAAATGTCGAGCTTCGAGGCGATCTGCCGGATGGTTGAGGCGGGCGTGGGGATCGGCATCATTCCCGAGTCGGCCGCCGTGCGGCACAGCCGGACCATGCAACTGGTGACGGTGAAGCTGGATGAAGTTTGGGCAGTGCGCGAGCGCAGTATTCTGGTGCGGGAACTGGAGGCGTTGCCGGGGACGATTCGGGCGTTGATCGCGACCTTGATGCCCGAGATGGAACCGCCCCGGCTGCCGGGCGCCTAAGCTAACGTTGCCCTTTTGCGAAGGAGATCTGGTCATGCAGCTTGAAGGTTCCTGCCATTGCGGCGCGGTTTCGTTCAGTCTTGAGAGTGCGCATCCCTACCCTTATCAGCGGTGTTATTGCTCGATTTGTCGCAAGACCCAGGGGGGTGGCGGGTATGCGATCAACCTTGGGGGGGATGCCAGGAGCCTCAAGGTGCGGGGGCGCAAGTTGATTTCGATTTATCACGCGCGGATGAAAGAGCCGGGGGATAGCCGGGCGCATGCGAGTACGGCTGAGCGGCATTTTTGTTCGCAGTGTGGGTCGGGGTTGTGGTTGTTCAGTCCGCAGTGGCCGGAGTTGATTCATCCGTTTGCTTCGGCGATTGATACGCCGTTGCCGGTGCCGCCGGAGCATACGCATTTGATGCTGGGGTCGAAGGCGCCGTGGGTTGAGGTGAGTGTTCGCGCGGGGGATCTGGAGTTTGAGGAGTATCCAGAGGAGTCGATTGCCGAGTGGCATGAGCGGTTGGGGTTGGGTTGATTGATTGAGTGAGTGAGTGAATATCCGTTATTTGGG
>NZ_JACARK010001223.1:0-1346 GCF_013386655.1 Pseudomonas sp. K5002
CAAGACCCTGCTCGCCCAGGCCCGGCAACGCCCCAACATCGAACTGCTGGAACAGCGGGTCGCCGTCGACCTGATCACCGAAAAGCGCCTTGGCCTGCCGGGCGAACGCTGCCTCGGCGCCTACGTGCTCAACCGGGCCAGCGGCGAAGTCGACACCTACGGCGCGCGCTTCACCATTCTCGCCTCGGGCGGCGCAGCGAAGGTCTACCTCTATACCAGCAACCCCGACGGCGCCTGCGGTGACGGCATTGCCATGGCCTGGCGTTCGGGCTGCCGGGTGGCGAACCTGGAATTCAACCAGTTCCACCCCACTTGCCTGTATCACCCGCAGGCCAAGAGCTTCCTGATCACCGAAGCCCTGCGCGGCGAAGGCGCACACCTGAAGCTGCCCAACGGCGAACGTTTCATGCAGCGCTTCGACCCACGAGCAGAACTGGCCCCGCGGGACATCGTCGCCCGGGCCATCGACCATGAAATGAAGCGCCTGGGCATCGACTGCGTCTACCTGGACATCAGCCACAAGCCCGAAGCCTTCATCAAGACCCATTTCCCGACGGTCTACGAGCGCTGCCTGGCGTTCAATATCGACATCACCAAGGGCCCGATCCCGGTCGTCCCGGCGGCGCACTACACCTGCGGCGGCGTGATGGTCGACCAGAACGGCCGCACCGACGTGCCCGGCCTGTACGCCATTGGCGAAACCAGCTTCACCGGCCTGCACGGCGCCAACCGCATGGCCAGCAATTCGTTGCTGGAGTGTTTCGTGTACGCCCGCTCCGCCGCCGCCGACATCCTTGAACAGCTGCCGCGCATCCCGGTGCCGGCCGCCCTGCCCCGCTGGGACGCCAGCCAAGTGACCGATTCGGACGAAGACGTGATCATCGCCCACAACTGGGACGAGTTGCGGCGCTTCATGTGGGACTACGTGGGCATCGTGCGCACCAACAAGCGCCTGGCGCGGGCGCAGCACCGGGTTCGACTGTTGCTGGATGAGATCGACGAGTTCTACAGCAACTATAAAGTCAGCCGCGACCTGATCGAGCTGCGCAACCTGGCCCAGGTGGCGGAACTGATGATCCGCTCGGCCATGGAGCGCAAGGAAAGCCGGGGATTGCATTACACCCTCGACTACCCGCAAATGCTGCCCGAAGCGCGCGACACTATTCTGGTGCCAACCACCTACGGCGGCTGAACTTCAAGCGCACCCGCAGGCGCCGATGCACATCGGTAGCCTGCGAATCCCGTGGCACGCAGATCGAACGCACCCGCCAGTCACCCTGCACCCGAAAGCGCAGCACCACGATCAACGGCAACGCCAGGCTGTCGGGGCGCAGTTGCACGCTGTG
>NZ_JACARK010000124.1:0-16030 GCF_013386655.1 Pseudomonas sp. K5002
ACAGCAAGCTCCCCCGCCACACAGGTCAGGTCGAGGTTTGCAGCCGGTGGGGCGACAGCATCGCTTCGGTCAACCCGAACGCCGCCAATGCATCCGGCAACGGCTTGCCGCGCACCAGCGCCGCACTGGCCTGGCCCATCGCCGGAGACGTCTGGATCCCGTAGCCGCCCTGAGCCGCAATCCAGAACAATCCCTCCACCTGTGGATCGAACCCGCAGACCAGATCACCATCGCTGACGAAACTGCGCAGCCCGGCCCAGGTCCGCGCAGGCCGGCGGATGCTCAGGGTGGTGGCTTCCTCGATGTGATAGATGCCCGTGGCGATGTCCAGCTCTTCCGGTTGCACGTCGTGGGGCTCCACCGGGTCGGCATTGGCCGGTGAGCCGAGGAACATGCCGGCGTCGGGTTTCATATAGAACGAACCGTCGAGGGCCGCCAGCTCCGGCCATGCGTGGATGTTCAGCTCGGCGGGTGGAGAGAAGACGAACGCGCTGCGACGTTTGGGTTGCAGGCCGATTTTCTGAGCGCCGGCCAACTCGCCGATATGGTCGGCCCAGGCGCCGGCGGCGTTGATGATCACCGGGGCGCTGAAGTGTTGTTGGGCCGTGCGCACTTGCCACAGTCCCTGACCGTCGCGGGTCAGTTTCTGCACCTCACTGTCGGTGTGGATTTCTCCGCCATTGCGCCGAATGCCGCGCAGGTAACCTTGATAGAGCGCATCGGTATCGATGTCACACACGGTCGGGTCGTAGATACCGCCATGGACTTTTTCCCGGCGCAGGATCGGCATCATGGACATCGACTCCTCGACGTCGAGCAGTCGCGTTTCTGGCACAAGGGCTTTGGCACTCAGGTACTGGCGCTGCAACTCACCGGGGTCGCCAATCAAGTCCACCAGCAATTCGCCCCGTGGGGTGAGCAAGGGGTGTTCGGCAAAGCCTGCGGGCGGCTGATCGAAGAAGGCGCGGCTGCCCAGCGTCAGTGCGCGGACCTGGGGCGTGCCATAGGCGGCGATGTACAGGGCGGCGGAACGGCCGGTGGAGTGGTAACCCGGCATCGACTCGCGTTCCAGCACGATGACGCGGGCATGGTGTGACAGCCAGTAGCCGGCGGATGCGCCGGCGATGCCACCGCCGATGATGAGGTAGTCGGCCTGGTTCATGTGTTCCTCCTGGATTTGAAAATGCTGAAACCAAATGTGCAGGCTTGCTTGCTCCTCCACAAGCCCGCTTTCACATTTATATTCAGCCTGGCGATAAAGCAGGAAATCGCTATTTCCTTTTGACCTGAAAATTCCGGAAAAACTGTTATTTCTAACAGTAGGCGGTCCCTTCTATAAAGCGCTTACTTGCATCAGGCCGGTACAAGATGTGGCGTTGATGATAACTGTTCTCTATGTTGGATAAGGAGAAGGAAATGAAAGCGGAAGATCCCAATGTTCGTTTAAAAACGTTTGATATTGAATTTCCTCGCGATGGTGGCAATGTAGTTAATAATGAGGTGTATCTGGGTGGCAAACAGCAATGTCAAGTCAATATAATTGTCCAAAAGGAGAGGAGAAACGCTGAAGGTATATGGGAGCTGGCAGCCTTTGAGGCGACGGAGCTTGAAAGTGCCACGGTGGTTGAGTATTCCACAAACCCAGAAGCGACAATTCCGGCCGGATGGTATTGTGATACAAAAAGGAACGAATTTAACATGGGTCGGTGGTCGGGGGTGCTTGAGGAACCCAGCATGGCTACAGCCCCTTCTAACCCTATTATTCAGCCGATGCCCGGTATTGGTCCGCTCGAAAATGAGAAGCGATACCTGAGGTGTGATCTGAGATCAAGTGGTAATCAGCAGTTTATGGCAAAAATTACGGTGGGACGTAAAACATATACAACTAATATGGAGAGAGATAATGTTAATTATCAATCATCTGTCACTGTTAAGTGTCAAGAGCCCTATACATTGTCTGCTGAGCGGCTCGATCATTGGGCTGATACCGACGCCTTTTCAGTGCAGGGTGTGGATGTGGATATTTATTATTGGACGCCCCCCCTTGGGTTGAGATTTGTCGAGAATATACCTCCGACTGATCCCGTAAAATTAAAAGATTCATCTGTTCAGGGGGATCACTTTGATATTTACTACACTCGGGACATTGGGCACGGTATTAGACAGATCGGCGGTGTCATACGGGGTAATACTGTTGGAAACATCACAATGAATAGCCTGCTGAAAAAATCTTCAGGGGGAAATGACCCAATTCCTGCGAACAAGCGCAATACCATCATGCGTGCTGCGCGAGTCAAGGCCTGGTTGGATAACCCCAACACCGATCAACAAGGGGCCAGTATTTGGACAATGGTCGATAGTTATGGCTGCTCGCATCACTATTACCTGACCGAGACCGACAATTACAATGTGATGGTGCTGCGCGCCACTTCAAAACCCTGACGTTCCAGGCATTTCATCCCCTCTCCAAGTGCGAAGCGGTGGACCTATGGACATCTATTCGAACGCGTTTAATTTCAGTGCCCACCTCGGCGGTTCGGTTGACCTGCGTACCGGGCAGTATGGGTGTCTGATTCGTTTGGCAGTCTTGAGCCCAAAAGGGCCGTTAGAGGTCAGTCGAGAGATTGCCTTGGCGTTCTCGATGATGGATACCCGCAACAGTGGCTACGGTAAAGGCTGGAGCTTGTCGAATACCGAATTTGACCCGAACAGCTTCAAGCTTACGCTACTCAACGGTGAACAATATCTAACCCAAGGGCTGCCCTCCGTAGGGGACAATGCTGTTATTACCGACCATAAGTTGAAGGACCTCACCATAAAACGGGTTGCGCAAAATACGCTGCACGTAATTTACAAGGATGGCACTGTCGAAATCCTGCGTCCCCTCAGCATTCCCGGTCCCTATAAGATCAGTGCTATCCAGTTCGAAAATGGCGAGCGGCTGAGCTTCCGGTATGGCGGTAATAACTTATTGCAGAGCATTGTTGACGATAAAGAAACCGACCTGTTGATGCTGAAGTATTCCGCCGGATCGCTGGTAACCGCCGATACACTAATTGATGGTAATCGTTATGCCCGTACGCGATTTGAATATACTCATATCGACAACCAACTGACCAAGGTCACGGTTCCTTATGACCTGGCCGGGCCAGTCGCAAGTGAGGCCTATTCGTTTCAGTACCTCAGGTTGCCTGACGCAATGGTGGCTATTTCGCAGGTTATGACACCCATGGGGGGGCAAGAGATAATTCGGTATAACCCCAATGGGCTTCAATACGATGCCCGTTTGTATATTCCGGTCGTCACCCACTGGGAGCAAAACCCTGGGCGCGGGCAGCCCCCTGTCGTCCGCTCCTATAACTACAGTCCCAACCGTAACTTCACGGGATATCCTCTGAATGGCGGATTCCGCCAGGGCCAGGATAATTTGTATCGGGTGGATAGCGAGTACGCTTATTGGGCGGAAGAAACTTACGTTGATAATAATGGCAAGCCCCTGCGGTCTACCCGCGCCACTTATAATCGTTTTCACCTGATGACTGAGGAATTAATGCTAGCCAATGGCAGCCAGGTCAAAACCGAGACTGTCTACAATGAAGTTCGGGGCGTCCAGTTTCCAAATCAGCCCGCCAATCTCCAACTTCCGAGCCGCATCACCAAGACCTTTGAGCTGTATCCCCAGGGTGGCAACCCCCCAAGGGCGGAAGTGGTCAGTATTACCACCGATGACTTCGGCAACGAACTAAGCCGCACCGAGGCCTCCGGCGTACGCACCGAATACACTTATTACCCGGTGACCGGCGAGCCTCGAAGATGCCCTGCCGACCCCCATGGACTCTTTCAACGTTACCTGAAGCTGGAAAAGCTTTTCCCGGCCAGATCGACCACTGCGGCTCGGACCACTGAACATTCCCACACCGACGTCTCGATAACGGGGGGCGGCTACTTCGTCATGCCGCTTGCCATCAACCTTGAAGGGGGCACCCATACGTCTTATACCTATCATTCTGTGGCCGCCAACCCCGCCCTGCATGGTCGCTTGAAAAGCTCCACGACGACGATCGACAAACTCTCTCTGGTCTCCGATTTCACCTGCACCTTCAATGGCGACTCGATCACCGAAGTCCGGAGCTTGAAGGGGCGTGAGCCTGGTCAATGGCTCGAGTCCGCGCGCACGTGGTCACTGACCAATCAGCGTCTGCTCGACATGACACGTGATGCCGTCGGCAGCCTGGCGATGACGTACGATGTCAGTGGGCGGCTGACATCGGAAACCGCCGCGCCAGCCACGCTCCAGATGGCCCGACGTCGTTATGCCTATCACTTTTCGGCCGGGGCCAAGATGGCCCATTTGGTCACCACGGACGCACAAGGCACCGTGCTCTTTACGTATTTCGATGGCATGGGACGCCAGCTCTCTGCTGCACAATCGCTTGATGGTATTGCAGGCAATGACAGGCTCCTGGGGGACTGGGGGTACGACGCACTTGGGCGGCTCGTGAAGCAAACCCGTCTGGATTATCTGGGGGATGGGCCGCGTACGTTGAAAACCAGTCACGCCTATAACATTTGGGGCAATCCGTGGACGGTAACTCAACCCGATGGTCGGGTACTGATCGACGAGTATGACCCGCTCCTCAATCGCAGGGTGACGGGGGTACAAGGTGGGGCGCAACTGGAAACCTGGTTCAACGAACACAATCAGCCGGCGCGGGTTGAGCGGGTGAGCGCTGGCGGTGCACGCATCGTGGTGGAAACCCGGACTTATGACGGGCTGGGCCGCTGCACGGAGCGCGTCGATGCCAGGAAGACCCGGACTGAATACACCTATGACATTTTTGATCGTGTGGTGCGCAGCCTGGAAACCCCTTCCGACGGAACGCCACCCCGTGAGACGTTGACGACGTATGCGCTTGGCACCAGCGAGCCAATGGTGCGCACCCTCACCGTAGACAGCAAGCTGGTTGGCACGCGTGAATACGACAGTCTGGACCGCGTCATTTCCCAGGCGCGCGGCAGCGCAACAGCCACGACCTGGGAGTACAAGCCCAACCAGGTTGCGCCAGTGGCGGTGACTTCGCCGCGCGGTGATCGTCAAGAGTACGGTCATGATCCTGAGCTGGAGACATTAACGAGCGTCAAGATGGCAGGGCATGCACCGATAGACCTTGAGTACGACCCCATCAGTGGAGCGATGCGACAATCACTCACCGCCGGGCTCAAGCATGAGATGAGTTACGACGAGAACGGCTATCTCGCCAAGGAAGTCCAGACGCTGGGCAGCCAGCCCTTGACTAGCCTGACGAGTTATTCGCCGGGTGGGCGGCTGTTGCGGCACTCCGCGGCGGATGGGCAGCACAGTGACCTCGTATATGACCAGTTCGGACGCCTCCAACAGACCACCACCGGTTTCGTCCGCATGATCCGGACTTACGATAGTCTGGGCCGCCTTTCGGCGCGAACCCTCAATTATCAAATGCGTCTTACCGACTCGGTGACCTTTGACGCATGGGGGCGTGAGTCGGAACGCAAGCTGGAACAGGACGGTGCGCTACTGCAGAACATTGTCAGCACCTATTACGACGATGGCCTGCTGGCCACTCGCACGTTGAAAGACGCGAATGACGCCGTGGTCACGGGCGAGACGTTCACTTACGATGGTTATTCGCGACTCAAATCCTATGTGTGCGAGGGCACGCAATACCCGATGGATAAATTGGATCGGGCGATCAAGGAACAGCGTTTCAGTTATGACGGTCTCGATAATATGACTGAAGTGCGGACAACGTTTATCGATGGCAGTAGCGACCGCAGCGAGCGGTTTTTCCAGGGTAAGGACCCTGCCTGCCTGACGCACCTGACCCATACAAACCCGGTACGAAACCTGACCCTGAGCTATGACGCCGCCGGTAATTTGCAACAGGGCACCTTCGGTCGCGGTTTCACGTACAACGGTTTTGACCAGCTCACTGCTGTACAGACCGCCACAGACAAGTACAGCTACCAGTACGACGGCGAAGCACGCCAGGTGCTTGCTGCGCGAGGCAACGAAGCTCCCGTGATGCTGGCCTATGCCGGGGATCGGCTCGACACGCTGGCGCAGGTCAGCATGCGGGCACGTTACGTGCGCGACGGTGACCAGGTGGTGGCCTACCGAGATAGTGGTAATTACCAGAAACTACTGGTTCTTGACGGCGCTGGCAGCGTCCGCGGTGTGGTGGCACCGATCACGGACCAGGTGCGCCGGCATTACGCACCCTACGGTGACGCCAGGATCGAGTTGCGGGATGACGTGTCGCCCACGATGATGGAAATACAATTGCCCGCCTACAACGGCGAGCGGCTGGACGTACCGGTCAACCTCTATCACCTGGGTAATGGGCGCCGTGCCTATGACCCCGAACTGATGGTGTTTCTCTCTCCTGATCCCCTCAGTCCTTTTGACGAGGGCGGGATCAACAGCTACGCCTATTGTGGCGGTGACCCGGTGAATTGGTCGGACCCCAGCGGCCTCTTCAGTTTTCCAACATGGGCCAGGTGGGCACTGACCGGTGTTGCACTGGGCATGTCGGTGGTCACCGCTGGGCTTGCAACTGCGGGCTTGCTCGCTGCCATCGGCGCTCAAGCCGCTGCACTGACCATTGCCGGCAAGAGCGCGCTGTTGGTAGCCTCAGGCGCGGCCTCGGTAGGTGGGACGTTGGGGATTGCCGCACTGAGCGTTGAGGCGGTCGACAATCAGATGGGCTGGGATCGCTCCAGTCAAATCAACGTCCTGAACTGGGCATCGCTGACCTTTTCAGCGGTGGGTGTCGCGGCCAGTTTAGGGGGCGCAGGCATAGCGGCGACGGGCGCTTCCCGGGCGGTTGAAGTCGCCGCAAGCCCGGCGGTCCGAAGCTTCAGTCTATTGAGTTCCCAAGCAAGGGCCGGATTGCAGGCCGCTGGCAAGTTGCTGACCGGTGCTTCTTACAAGTTCTTCAATGACATTACGCTGCCAAGCCAAGCCTGGGGGGTGACGCGTTTTGGCTTGCGCGTGGTCAATCTGTACCGCTCGGTCGACGGTCGGATCAGAAAGCGCCAGCCGGCAGCGCCTATCGGGGGCGATGCAGAGAACTTGCAGCAGCCACTGGGGCAGCCGCAACCCCAGCCTCAGGCCCATCGCCTTGTCGATATGTCGGGCAGCAGCTTCACTTTCCATGAGGCCTTTTCGCAGGAGGCCTCGCGTGTTCGCCAACCCATCCTGGCCGAATGGAATTCGGCCTGAGGCTTTCCAGCTTAAGGGCGCTTGCGCTCCACCGGACGCAACAGATGCGTCGGCGGCGTTTCGCAGCTGATCTTGCGGCCCAGCAAGGTTTCGATTGACGGCAACTGGTACGAATCGTCTTCACCGGCAAAGCTGATGGACACGCCCGCCGCGCCCGCGCGGCCGGTACGGCCAATCCGGTGCACGTAGTCGTCCGGCACTTCCGGCAGGGTGAAGTTGATCACGTGGCTGATGCCATCGATGTGAATCCCGCGTCCGGCCACGTCGGTGGCCACCAGCACGCGAATCTTGCCTTCGCGGAAACCTTCCAGGGTCTTGATGCGCTTGTGCTGCGGCACGTCGCCGGACAGTTGCGCGGCATTCACGCCATCACGCACCAGGCGTTCTTCGATGCGGCGCACTTCGTCCTTGCGGTTGGCAAACACCATGACCCGCTCCCAACCGTTGTCGTTGACCAGGTTGTAGAGCAGCTTGTATTTGTCGGCACCGGCCACGGCATAGATATGCTGTTCGACGTTCTCGCTGGCGACGTTGAGTGCCTCGATCTCGACGATGGACGGGTCGGTGGTCCACTGCTTGGCGAGGTTCATCACGTCTTCGGTGAAGGTCGCGGAGAACAGCAGGGTCTGGCGCTCGTTTTTCGGCGGGGTCTGGCGAATGATCTGACGCACTTGCGGGATGAAACCCATGTCGAGCATGCGGTCGGCTTCGTCCAGCACCATCACTTCGACCATGTCCAGGTGCACGTCGCCGCGCTGGTTGAAGTCCAGCAAGCGCCCCGGCGTGGCCACCAGGATGTCGCAGTGGCGCGCTTCCAGGTGCTTGAGCTGCTTGTCGAAGTCCATCCCGCCAACAAACGTCATCACGTTGAGGCCGGTGTACTTGGTCAGGTCGGCGGCGTCCTTGGCGATCTGTACCACCAGCTCCCGGGTCGGGGCGATGATCAGGGCGCGGGGCTCACCCATATAGCGCTCTTTCGGCGGCGGGGTTTGCAGCAGCTGGGTGATGATCGAGATCAGGAAGGCGGCGGTCTTGCCGGTACCGGTCTGGGCGCGACCGATGGCGTCTTTGCCGGCGAGGGTGAAGCCCAATACTTGCGCCTGGATCGGCGTGCAGTACGGGAAACCCAGGTCCTGGATGGCGTGCATCAGTTCCGGGGCGAGTTTGAAATCATGAAAGCGGGTTTTGCCTTCCTGGGGTTCGACGGCGAAGTCTTCCAGTTTCCAGGGAATAACCACAGGTTTGGGCGCGCGTTCACGGCGCGGCTTTTCCTGGCGTGGCTCCTGGCGTGGTTGGTCGGCGGCTGGCTCTTCAGCGACGTTAACCGTGGCGGGTGTGGTCACCGGCTCTTTTTTTGGCGAGGCTACAGGTGCGGTCCGGCCAGGCTGCTGGCCGTCATTGCGGCTGCCTTGAACGTGGGCGGGGGCACTGGAACCTGGCGCGAGCTGCTCAGCCTCGCTTTTACCGAACATCTTCTTGAGTGCTTTGAGCACGGTCATCTCATCAATTGGTTAAGGAATGTACGCCGGCCAGTGTAATGCAAGAATCGGGCGCGGCGTAGTGCGTTGGTCATGCGGCTACACAATGGGTGGTTTTCAGCCCAGGCGGGCGGCCAACCAGTCACCGATATCGTGTATCTCCTGGGGTAACACTTCGTGGCCCATTGGGTATTCCTGCCATGCCACGGTGACACCGCGCGACTTCAAATGCTCATAGGCGCTGCGACCCATGGCGTTCTGCACCACGTCGTCGTATTGGCCATGCAGGCACAGCGCCGGAATCCGTTGCTGGCTGGCCGACAATTCAAGTTCGTCACCGAAGGTGGGAGCGTAGGTGGAAAGGGCAATCACGCCACCCAATGCGCCCTGCCATTTCAGGAAAGCGGTGTGGAACACCACGGCGCCACCCTGGGAAAAACCGGCGAGGAAAATCCGCGAGGCGTCTATCCCGCTGCTTTTTTGTTCCTTGATCAGGTCGGTAACCATTTTTGCCGAGGCTTCCAGCTCTTCAACACTGATGGAACGCGCCGGGCTCATGGCCTTGATGTCGTACCAGCTCGGCATCTCGTAGCCGCCATTGATGGTCACCGGGCGTGTCGGCGCCTGGGGCAGGACAAAGCGCGTCGACAGGAGTTTTTCCTGCAGGGCTTCGGCCACGGGCAGGAAGTCGTAGCGATCGGCACCCAGGCCATGCAACCAGATTACGCAGGCGTCTGCGGGCTTGGCGGGCTGAAGAATCAAGGGTTCGGTCATGTCTGCTCCATATATGTGCGTGCGCTCCGATTGAGTGCGTCGGAACGGTGCGCGACGGGTTGATCTGTTAAGAGAATGTCGCAAGGTTGAATCTTTTGCTCTTGACCATGGGCTGAAACGACTCAGCCATCAGTCTGGTACGGGGCTTGCTATGTGAAACCCGATGTCAAGGCTCACCCCAGGCGGTAACACTATCAGTGACTGGCGCCTGTGGGATAGCAACTGGACTTAAAGCAAAAACCTCATGCTGTTTGACCCCAAAAAAAGCCAACACGGGTCGATGTCGCCTCATAAGGGTGCGGTGGGGTTCGAGCGCAGGCACAACAAGAGCAAAACTGGAGGTTTGAATGAAGGTATTGAAATCCACCCTGGCCATCGTGACCGCGGCTACCGTACTGGGTGTCAGTGGTTTCGCCCAGGCTGGCGCCACTCTGGATGCCGTGCAGAAGAAAGGCTTTGTGCAGTGTGGCGTGAGCGACGGTCTGCCGGGCTTCTCGGTGCCGGACGCCAGCGGCAAGATCCTCGGGATCGACGCTGACGTGTGCCGTGCTGTTGCCGCTGCCGTATTCGGCGACGCAACCAAGGTCAAATTCAGCCAGTTGAATGCCAAGGAGCGTTTCACCGCGCTTCAGTCTGGCGAAGTCGACATCCTGTCGCGCAACACCACCATGACCAGCTCCCGCGATGCCGGCATGGGCCTGAAATTCCCGGGCTTCATCACCTACTACGACGGTGTTGGTTTCCTGGTGAACAACAAGCTGGGCGTGAAAAGTGCCAAGGAACTGGACGGTGCAACCATCTGCATCCAGGCCGGTACCACCACTGAGCTGAACGTTTCCGACTACTTCCGCGCCAACAACCTGAAGTACACCCCGATCACGTTCGACACCTCCGATGAAAGCGCCAAGTCGCTGGAATCCGGTCGTTGCGACGTACTGACCTCCGACAAGTCCCAGCTCTACGCACAGCGCAGCAAGCTGGCTTCGCCGAAAGACTACGTGGTACTGCCGGAAACCATTTCCAAAGAACCACTGGGCCCTGTCGTGCGTAACGGCGACGACGAGTGGCTGGCCATCGTGCGCTGGGTTGGCTACGCCATGCTCAACGCCGAAGAAGCCGGTATCACCTCCAAAAACGTCGAAGCTGAAGCCAAGTCCACCAAGAACCCGGACGTTGCCCGTCTGCTGGGTGCTGACGGCGAATACGGCAAAGACCTGAAAGTGAAGAAGGACTGGGTCGTACAGATCGTCAAGCAGGTCGGTAACTACGGCGAAGTGTTCGAGAAAAACCTCGGCAAGAGCACGCCTCTGGAAATCGATCGTGGCCTGAACGCTCTGTGGACCAACGGTGGCATTCAATACGCACCACCTGTGCGCTGATCGCTGATGGTTCTATCACCCGGTGGGCCAACCGCCGGGTGATGTTCTGTTCCATTATTTCTGGGGCACTTAATGCAAAATCAAATCGGCGCACCAAAACAGAAGCTCAGCTTCAGTGATCCAAAAGTGCGTGCGTGGCTATTCCAGATCATCACGATTGTGGCGGTGGTCTCGTTGGGCTGGTACCTGTTCAACAACACGCAAACCAACCTTCAACACCGGGGCATTACCTCGGGTTTCGACTTTCTTGAGCGCAGTGCCGGCTTCGGCATCGCTCAGCACCTGATCGACTACACCGAATCGGACAGCTATGCCCGGGTCTTTGTGATCGGTCTGCTCAACACCCTGCTGGTGACGGTGATCGGTGTGGTCCTGGCGACCATCCTCGGGTTCATCATCGGTGTGGCGCGCTTGTCGCCCAACTGGATGATCAACAAGCTGGCCACGGTGTATGTGGAAGTGTTCCGCAACATTCCACCGCTGCTGCAAATCCTGTTCTGGTACTTCGCGGTATTCCTGACGATGCCGGGGCCGCGCAACAGCCACAACTTCGGCGACACGTTCTTTGTCAGCAGCCGTGGCCTGAACATGCCCGCCGCGTTGATGGCGGAGGGTTTCTGGCCGTTTGTGATCAGCGTCGTGGTGGCAATCATCGCCATTGTGCTGATGGCCCGTTGGGCAAATAAACGCTTTGAAGCCACCGGTGTTCCGTTCCACAAGTTCTGGGCCGGCCTGGCGCTGTTGGTGGTGATCCCTGCGCTGTGCGCTTTGGTGTTCGGCGCGCCGCTGCACTGGGAAATGCCCAAGCTGCAAGGCTTCAACTTCGTCGGCGGCTGGGTACTGATTCCCGAGTTGCTGGCGCTGACCCTGGCCCTGACCGTGTATACCGCGGCGTTTATCGCCGAGATCGTGCGTTCAGGCATCAAGTCCGTCAGCCACGGCCAGACCGAAGCGGCGCGTTCCCTCGGGCTGCGCAACGGTCCGACCCTGCGCAAGGTGATCATCCCGCAAGCCCTGCGCGTGATCATTCCGCCGCTGACCAGCCAATACCTGAACCTGGCGAAAAACTCGTCACTGGCCGCCGGTATCGGTTACCCGGAAATGGTTTCGCTGTTTGCCGGCACGGTGCTCAACCAGACCGGCCAGGCCATCGAGGTTATTGCCATCACCATGAGCGTGTACCTGGCGATCAGCATCAGCATTTCCCTGCTGATGAACTGGTACAACAAGCGCATTGCGCTGATCGAGCGGTGAGGAAACCTGCATGAGTACGCATACTTTCAAACCTGATATGCCGCCACCGAACAAAGTGTTCGGGCCGATGGCATGGATGCGCGCCAACCTGTTTTCCAGCTGGCTCAACACCCTGCTGACATTGCTGGCGTTCTACCTGATCTACCTGGTCGTGCCGCCGATCCTGCACTGGGCGATCCTCGATGCAAACTGGGTCGGTACCACCCGCGCCGACTGCACCAAGGAGGGCGCCTGCTGGGTGTTTATCCAACAGCGCTTCGGGCAGTTCATGTACGGCTACTACCCCGGCGACCTGCGCTGGCGTGTCGACCTGACCGTGTGGTTGGCCATCGTGGGTGTGGCGCCGTTGTTCATCTCGCGCTTCACGCGCAAGGCGGTCTACGGCCTGAGCTTTTTGGTGGTGTACCCGATCGTTGCCTACTTCCTGCTGCACGGCGGGATCTTCGGCATGACCAACGTGGCCACCAGCCAGTGGGGCGGCTTGATGCTGACCCTGGTGATCGCCACCGTCGGCATTGCCGGGGCCTTGCCGCTGGGCATCGTGCTGGCGTTGGGTCGGCGTTCGAACATGCCGGCGATTCGTGTGGTCTGCGTGACCTTCATCGAGTTCTGGCGCGGCGTGCCGTTGATCACGGTGCTGTTCATGTCGTCGGTAATGTTGCCGCTGTTCCTGCCAGAAGGCATGGGCATCGACAAATTGCTGCGGGCCTTGATCGGCGTGATCCTGTTCCAGTCGGCCTATGTGGCCGAAGTGGTGCGCGGTGGCTTGCAGGCGATTCCCAAGGGCCAATACGAGGCTGCGGCCGCGATGGGCCTGGGTTACTGGCGCAGCATGGGCCTGGTGATTTTGCCCCAGGCACTGAAGATGGTGATCCCGGGCATCGTCAACACGTTTATCGCGTTGTTCAAGGACACTAGCCTGGTGATCATTATCGGCCTGTTCGACCTGCTCAACAGCGTCAAGCAAGCCGCCGCCGACCCGAAATGGTTGGGCATGGCCACTGAAGGCTACGTGTTCGCCGCCCTGGTGTTCTGGATTTTCTGTTTTGGTATGTCCCGCTATTCCATTCATTTGGAACACAAGCTGGACACAGGCCACAAGCGTTAGGAGTTTTGTGATGAGTGAAGCGATCAAACAGCCTGTGAGCCCTGAAGGCATTATTCAGATGCAGGGCGTCAACAAGTGGTACGGCCAGTTCCATGTGTTGAAAGACATCAACCTGAACGTCAAGCAGGGCGAACGTATCGTGCTGTGCGGCCCGTCGGGTTCCGGCAAGTCCACCACCATCCGCTGCCTCAACCGCCTGGAAGAGCACCAGCAGGGCCGCATCGTGGTCGATGGCGTGGAACTGACCAACGACCTCAAGCAGATCGAAGCGATCCGCCGCGAAGTCGGCATGGTGTTCCAGCACTTCAACCTGTTCCCGCACCTGACCATCCTGCAGAACTGCACGCTGGCCCCGATGTGGGTACGCAAGATGCCCAAGCGCAAGGCTGAAGAAATTGCCATGCACTACCTTGAGCGCGTGCGTATTCCGGAACAGGCCCACAAGTTTCCGGGGCAGTTGTCCGGCGGCCAGCAACAGCGCGTGGCGATTGCCCGTGCGCTGTGCATGAAGCCGAAAATCATGCTGTTCGATGAGCCGACCTCGGCGCTCGATCCGGAAATGGTGAAAGAGGTACTGGACACCATGATCGGCCTGGCGGAAGACGGCATGACCATGCTCTGCGTGACCCACGAAATGGGCTTTGCGCGCACCGTGGCCAACCGCGTGATCTTCATGGACAAGGGCGAGATCGTTGAACAGGCGGCGCCGAATGACTTCTTCGACAACCCGCAGAATGATCGGACCAAGTTGTTCCTGAGCCAGATTCTGCATTGATCGATGAGTGATGCTTGAAACAATAAACCCGGCCTGGTGCCGGGTTTATTTTTGCCATCAATCAAGTTGTCGTCAGGGTCTCGTGCTCTTTATGTACCGTATGCACGGAATTGCGAAGATCTGCGCCTTCACTCAGGATTTTTGCTTCGACCAGCAAGTGGGGGTGACGCTCAAGCAAACGCATCAGGACTACCAGGGATTTGGGGGGCAATACCTCACCGCGCTCGTAACGAGATAAGGCGTTGTGGCCGCCACCCGATAGCAGTTGTACCGTTTCTTTTTGTGAAAGGTGCAGTTTGCGGCGTATGCGCTTCATCTCGGTGCCGACCATCTGCCTGAAACTGTGAACGATTTCATCGCAGTGGTCTGAATAGCGTTCCGCGTCTTCGGGGTCCAGGATCACCTCTCCACATGCCTGGCACTCCCATCCAGACAGATCGTCTATACGGCGATGCAAACCTTTGACTTCCGATGTTTCGCTACGTCCTGAGAAGTGATGCATTCCGTCATGCCTGCCGCAGCTGAAGCATTGCTCTGTTTTCATGGGTTTTTCTCCTTGAAGGAGATCACCGGAGGTTTACCATCCGTGCGCTAGGTCACCTTGATGTAGATCTCCAGATCATGTGAGTGAATGTGATACACATCTTGCCAAACTCGATGGTCGTCATGAGTGGTCATCGACTTGTACAACATCGTGTTTTTCAACTCGAAAATGACCGCCTGCATTTGTTCGATGCTTAAATCAAGATCCTCGCCGCAACGGCGTGCGCTTTGAGTAAATGCTTGCTTTCCAAGCCGCCTGACATCCGCCTTTATCACCGCCAAATCGTAATGAGGTGTGTACTTTTCCATAAGACACCTGAGTCCAATAATTACCCTCTGAGGGTAATTTTACCAATCGAAAATACTGCTCCTTTGCCTGCCCAAGAACCCTAGTGCGTTGCCTTTGTAGGCAACTCCGAATAGGCTGTGGGAAAATTCATCCTATGATTGGATGAAAGGACGAAACCCATGACAGACATCGCCCCCCTGATCAAACGCTCCCTCGTCGATCAAGCCCTCGAACAGTTGCGCCAGCGCATCACCCAAGGCGTATGGGCCATCGGCGAACGCCTGCCCACCGAGCCCGAGTTGTCTGCCGAGTTGGGGATCAGCCGCAACACCGTGCGTGAAGCCATGCGCGTATTGGCATTCTCCGGGTTGATCGAGATCCGCCAGGGCGACGGCAGCTATTTGCGCTCCATGACCGACCCGCTGGGCGCGATGAAAGCCTTGTCCCACTGCACCCTGGCTCAGGCGCAGGAGACGCGGCAGATTCTTGAAGTCGAGGCAGTCGGCTTGGCCGCGTTGCGCCGCACCGATGAAGACCTGGTCGCTTTGCGCGCGGCCCTCAACGCCAGCGGCGACCATTACCACGGTGATCTTGAGCACTACATCAGCTGCGACCTGGTGTTCCACAAACGCCTGGTGGACGCGGCCCACAACCCGGCCTTGAGCGAGCTGTATCAGTACTTCTCGAGCATTGTCGGCGCGCAACTGCGCCAGACCCTGAATATCCAGCCGCGCCGGCAAGCGGTATTCGACCTGCACGGCGCCTTGCTCGATGCCGTGGAGCAACAGGACCCGGAACGCGCCAAGGCCCTGTCCCGGCAGTTGATCAATGAACCTTGAACCCGAGACCACCATGCCCCGTTCAGAAAATGCCCTTGATGAACTGCTGATCGACGCCGAAGCCGATGACGATGAGGTCCAGCACAGCCCGCCGGTGGTAAGCCGTCCGTGGTTGTTGCTGTTGGGCCTGATCCTGGTGGCGCTGAACCTGCGCCCGGCGTTGTCGAGCATGGCGCCGCTGCTCGCTGAGGTCTCCCACAGCCTGGGTCTCTCGGCGGCCAAGGCCGGGTTGCTGACGACGCTGCCCGTCTTGTGCCTGGGCCTGTTCGCGCCACTGGCTCCGATCCTGGCCCGACGTTTTGGCGCCGAGCGGGTGGTGCTGGGCATTCT